>NZ_JAALEE010000140.1:0-14517 GCF_014145265.1 Dietzia sp. CW19
CACCGGCCTCGCTCCCGACGCCGGCCCGACCTACGCCCGCTACGTGGCCCTGGGCGACTCGTTCGCCGCCCTGGGTCCGACCGACGCCCCCACGAGCGGGCCCGCGCGATGCCTCCGCTCCACGGCGAACTACGCGTCGCTGCTCGCCGAGCGCGAGGACGTGGGTGAGCTCGTCGACGTCACGTGTGGCGGCGCGGAGACCACCCACATGACCGGGCCCCAGCTCGCCGGGGCACCTGCCCAGTTCGACGCCCTGACCCCGAACACGGACCTGGTGACCCTGTCGATCGGCGGCAACGACATCGGGTTCGGCGCGATGGTCGGGTGCTTCCTCCAGACCCCGCGGGCGGAGACCGGGGCACCGTGCCGCGACCGACTCGAGGTGGACGTGACCGACCAGCTCGACGCCCTCGGCGCCCGGCTGGACGGCGTGTACGACGGCATCCGCGACCGCTCCCCCGACGCGCGGATCGTCACCACCGCCTACCTCCCGCTGGTCCCGGACGACGGCGGCTGCGAGTTCGTCTCCGGGATGAGTCCGGGCGACGTCACCTGGACACGGCACGTGACAGAGCGGATCACCATGATCGTCTCGGACGCCGCCGCACGGGCGGGCGCGGACGTGGTCCAGCCCGCGGACGCCGCCGAACGCCACGCCTGCACGCCGGCCACGGAGCGCTACACCGACTTCACCGGCGAGGAGACGGGGTCGCATCCCATGCACCCGACCGCGGCGGGGCACCGGGCGATGGCCGAGGCCGTGGGCGCGGTTCTCTGACGGGGACCGCCGAGACGACGACGGGACGACGACGAGGGCCCCGCCGACCGCGTGACGCGGTGGGCGGGGCCCTCACACCGGATCCGTGACGGATCGGGCCTGACGCGACTCAGGCCTTGTCGGTGTCCTCGCTGGTGGCGTGGGTGGTGTCCTCGGACACCGCGTCGGCGGTCTCCTCGGCGGTGTCCACGTCGGCGTCGTCGGCGGCCTCCACCTGATCGGCGATCGGGCTGTTGGCCTCGGCCTCGGCGGTCACCTCATCGGTGGTCTCGTCGTCGGTGGACTCCGTGGCCGAGGTGTCGGCCGACTTCTTGGAGGCGGCGGCGCGGGTGGCGCGCGTGGCCTCGGCGGACGCCAGCGGCTCGGTGACGAGCGCGATCATCGCCATGGGCGCGTTGTCGCCCTTGCGGTTCTCGAGCTTGACGATCCGGGTGTAGCCACCGTCGCGGTCGGCGACCCGGGGGCCGATCTCGGCGAACAGCTTGTGCAGGACGTCCTTGTTGCGGACGAGCTTGGCGGCCTCACGACGGTCGGCCAGCGTGCCGCGGCGCGCCTTGGTGATGAGCTTCTCCGCGTACGGACGAAGCAGCTTTGCCTTGGTCTCCGTGGTACGGATCGCATCGTGCTCGAACAGCTGGGTGGCCAGGTTCGACAGGATGAGCCGCTGGTGGGCCGGGGATCCGCCGAGGCGGGCGCCCTTCTTGGGCTTGGGCATCAGATTCTCCTAGGAATGGTGTGCTGAGAGCTCGTCAGAGCTGCTCGGTCTCGGCGTAATCCTCGCCGCCCTCGTCGGTCCACGTCCCGGTCTCGGCGTCGTAGCCGGCGACCGAGGCGGGATCGAACCCGGGGGGCGCATCCTTGAGCGACAGGCCGAGCTCGACGAGCTTGACCTTGACCTCGTCGATCGACTTCTGACCGAAGTTGCGGATGTCTAGCAGGTCCGACTCGCTGCGCGCCACGAGCTCGCCCACGGTGTGGACACCCTCGCGCTTGAGGCAGTTGTAGGACCGGACGGACAGGTCCAGGTCGTCGATCGGCATGCCGTAGGCGGCGATGTGATCGGCCTCGGCCGGGCTGGGCCCGATCTCGATGCCCTCGGCCTCGTCGTTGAGCTCACGTGCCAGGCCGAAGAGCTCGACCAGCGTCTTGCCTGCGGACGCCAGGGCGTCACGGGCGGTCATCGAGTTCTTGGTCTCGACGTCCAGGACCAGGCGGTCGAAGTCCGTGCGCTGGTGCACACGGGTGGCCTCGACCTTGTAGGTGACCTTGAGGACGGGCGAGTAGATCGAGTCGACCGGGATGCGGCCGATCTCGTGTCCCGCGTCCTTGTTGAGCCCCGCGGGGACGTAGCCACGACCGCGCTCGACGACCAGCTCGATCTCCAGACGGCCCTTCTCGTTGAGAGTGGCGATGTGCAGGTCCGGGTTGTGCACCTCGACGCCGGACGGCGGGACGATGTCACCGGCGGTGACGGCTCCCGGGCCCTGCTTCTTGAGGTACATGGTGACCGGCTCGTCCTCGACGGACGAGACGACCAGGCCCTTGAGGTTCAGGATGATGTCGGTGACATCCTCCTTGACGCCCGGCACGGTGGTGAACTCGTGCAGGACACCCTCGATGCGGATGCTGGTCACGGCCGCGCCCGGGATGGACGACAGCAGCGTGCGACGCAGGGAGTTGCCGATGGTGTAGCCGAAACCGGGCTCGAGGGGCTCGAGCACGAACCGTGAGCGGTTCTCGGAGACGACCTCCTCGGTGAGGGTGGGCCGCTGGGAGATGAGCATGTGCTACCTCTTTCGATTCTCGGCGTCCGCTATTTGACGCCGTAGTAACCCACCGTCGCCGGGCGGGCCGCGATGTGCGGCCCGCCCGGCGACGGGGGAGGACAGATCACTTCGAGTAGAGCTCGACGATCAACTGCTCCTGCAGCGGCACATCGATCTGCGCGCGCTCGGGAAGCTGGTGCACGAGGATGCGGAGCGTCGTGGGGACGACCTGCAGCCACGCCGGGACGGGACGCTCGCCGAGCATCTCGGTGGCGATCTCGTACCAGTCCATCTTGGTGGACTTGGGACGGACGTCGATGATGTCGTACTGCGACACCCGGTAGCTCGGGATGGTCACCTTCTGGTCGTTGACCCGGAAGTGACCGTGGCTCACGAGCTGGCGTGCCTGGCGACGCGTCTGCGCGAGACCCGCGCGGTACACGACGTTGTCCAGACGCGATTCCAGGATCTGGAGGAGGTTCTCGCCGGTCTTACCGCCCCGGCGGTTGGCCTCCTCGTAGTAGCGACGGAACTGCTTCTCCATCACGCCGTAGGTGAAGCGGGCCTTCTGCTTCTCCTGCAGCTGGGTGCGGTACTCGGACTCCTTGATCCGCGCGCGGCCGTGGTGGCCGGGCGGGAAGGGCCGACGTTCGAATGCGGTGTCCCCACCGACGAGGTCCACGCCCAGACGGCGGGACTTGCGGGTGACGGGGCCGGTGTAACGTGCCATGGTTCTCTACGTTCCTTCCGGCTCAGACTCGACGCCGCTTGGGCGGACGACAGCCGTTGTGGGGCTGGGGGGTGACATCGGAGATCGTGCCGACCTCGAGGCCGGCGGCCTGGAGCGAACGGATGGCGGTCTCACGACCCGAACCCGGGCCCTTGACGAACACGTCGACCTTCTTCATGCCGTGCTCCTGCGCCTTGCGGGCCGCGTTCTCGGCGGCGAGCTGGGCGGCGAAGGGCGTCGACTTGCGCGAGCCCTTGAAACCGACGTGGCCCGAGGACGCCCAGGCCAGAACGGCGCCGGACGGATCCGTGATCGAGACGATCGTGTTGTTGAACGTGCTCTTGATGTGGGCCTGGCCGTGAGCGACGTTCTTCTTCTCCCTGCGACGGCCCGTCTTCTTGGGGCCCGCAGCGCGTGACTTGGGGGGCATTACTTCTTCTTTCCGGCGACGGTCTTCTTCGGGCCCTTGCGGGAGCGGGCGTTGGTCTTGGTCCGCTGACCGCGGACGGGGAGACCCCGGCGGTGGCGGATGCCCTGGTAACTGCCGATCTCGATCTTCCGGCGGATATCGCCCTGGATCTCACGGCGGAGGTCACCCTCGACCTTGTAGTTGCCTTCGATGTCGTCACGAAGGACGGTCAGCTGCTCGTCGGTGAGGTCCTTGGTGCGCAGGTCCGGGCTGACCCCGGTCCGCTCGAGGATCTCGACGGCCCGCGTGCGACCGATGCCGAAAATGTAGGTGAGCGCGATCTCCATACGCTTGTCACGTGGGAGATCAACGCCGGCAAGACGTGCCATGTGGCGTTTCTCTTTCGTCGTGCGGTAGGTCTGCTCCCCGACCGTCCCCGATGCCGCATGGTCATCTCACGATGAGCATCCGTCCGGGGCCCTGGCCTCCGCATCCAGGGGTGTGGTACCCGCCTCGACCAGGTACTTCAGAGGCGGCTGGTTCAGGGAGTTGAGCGCTTTACTTGTAGCGGTAGACGATCCGACCGCGGGTGAGGTCGTACGGTGACAGCTCGACGACCACCCGGTCCTCGGGGAGAATGCGGATGTAGTGCTGCCGCATCTTCCCACTGATGTGCGCGAGGACCTTGTGTCCGTTCTCGAGCTCGACGCGGAACATTGCGTTCGGCAACGGCTCGACAACTCGGCCCTCGACCTCGATGGCTCCGTCCTTCTTTGCCATGCTGGTTACGGTCCTCCACGATTCCCCGGATGTCGTCTACCGGATTCTGGTGCACTGGTGGGCACACCGACGTATAAGCCTACGTCAGTGGTCGTTCTAGTGCCAATCGGCGCTCACCCGTAGCAGGCGCGTCCTGCCGGCACGCCGTCGAAGCGCTGCTGCAGCCAGTTCATCGCGGCCGGCAACTTCTCCACCGCGCCGAGGAGATGCTCGGGCGCCAACCCCGGCTCCCACGTGAGCGGGGTCCCCTCGCGGCAGTAACGCGTGGCGGTCTCCTCCGCGTCCCAGAACGGCACCAGCGGGTCGGTGCGGGAATGCCACATGAACACCGGCACCCGGGGGACGTCCGGTGTCAGGCGCACGCTGTTCTCCGCGAAGGCCCGCATCAGGCCCTCCTCCGCGAGCAGGTCTCCCCCCTCGAGGACCATGGGCACGGACCGGAACGCGCCGTACACCAGCAGCGAGGCCGTGCACCTGCCCTTCATCCGCTCGAACAGCGCCCAGCCCTCGGGGGTGAGCTTCTCCTCGAGACGGATGTCCTCCGGGTACTCCCGCGCCATCCCCACGGCGGCGGCGAAGGCCAACCCGAACGCGGGGTGCGGCCAGTTGCCGATCATCCGCGCCATCGTCGTCATGTCCGTCGGGATGCCGCCCTGGGCGACCCCCACCAGGTTGACGTCCGGTGCGTAGTCGTCGTGCATGAGCGACACCCAGGCACTGGCGATCCCGCCACCCGAGTACCCCAGCGCCCCGAACCGGCTGTGCCGCGCGTCGAACCGGGGGTCGTCGCGGACGGCCCGCATCCCGTCCAGCACGATCCGCGCGGACAGCTGTCCCCCGGGGTAGGCGACCTTGGGACCGAGATGATCGGGGATGAGCACCGTCCAGCCCTGGTCCAGCCGGACCCGCAGGAACGCCATCGCGTTGTCCTGCACCGTCTCGAGGGTCGGGTTGACCAGGGTCTCGGTGGGGGCGCAGCTCTGCCCCAGTGCGTTCAGGTAGTGCTGGTAGCTCAGGACGGGGCCGTTCGGGCGCGCGTGGGGCGGCCGGACCACCGTCGCGGTCGCGAGGATCGGACGATCCCGGGTGTCGGTCGACCGGTACGCGATCTCCGTCACCTCGTACCCGAGGAACGCGGGCATGGTCACGACCCGGGTGTTGATCACCTGTCCGAGACCCGCGGCCGCGAGCACCGCGGGGTCCGCGTGATAGAACGGCGCCGGCTGGGGGTCCTCCATCAGGGACCCCTGTCCGCCCTCCATCAGCGACTGCGCGGCCGCGGACGGGGTCGGTCCCGCCATCTGGGCCAGGATCACCACCATCGTGAGGACAGCCGCCACAGCCGTGCGCGTCGGTGTGATCGTGGTTCGGCGCACGTGGGGGTGAACGAGCATGCCCTGACCTTTCAGGCCGGTGGTCAACAGTGGGAACACTCTAACCTGAGGCCCGGAGGGCCCGGCACCGGTCCCCCGCGACCGCGCTCAGTCCGTGGGCCGAACGGTGAGCACACGGGGGCCGTCGGCGGTGACGGCGACCGTGTGCTCCCAGTGTGACGACGGCGACCCGTCCACCGTGACGACCGTCCAGTCGTCGGCCAGGGTGCGGGTGTCGGTCTCGCCACCCAGGACGAGCATGGGCTCGACGGCCAGGACGGACCCCTCCTGGAGCCGCGGCCCCTTGCCCGGCTTGCCCTCGTTGGCGAGGAACGGCCACTCGTGCATCTCACGACCGATGCCGTGCCCGCCGAACCCGTCGACTATCCCGAGGGTGACGCCGAGACGCTGCTCCGCGCGACGCGTGGCGGTCTCCAGGGCGTGCGAGACGTCCGTCAGGCGGCTACCGGGAGTCATGGCGAGGATGCCCTCCGCGAGCACCTCCCGCGTCGCCTGGTTGAGAAGGGCCACCTGAGGGTCCAACTCGCCCACGCCGAAGGTCCACGCGGAGTCGCCGTGCCACCCGTCCAGCACCGCGCCGCAGTCGACCGAGACCAGGTCGCCCTCCTGCAGGACGGTGGTGGGTCCCGGGATCCCGTGGACGACCACCTCGTTGACGGACGAGCAGATCGACCCGGGGAACCCCTCGTACCCCTTGAAGGACGGGACCGCACCGGCGTCCCGGATCAGCTGGTCGACCAGCGAGTCGAGATCCGCGGTGGTCGCGCCCGGAACCGCCGCCTCGCGTGCGGCGACGAGCGCACGACCGACGATCCGGCCGGCCTCCTCCATCGCGTCCAGCTCGCCGGGAGTGCGCGCTGTCACCACGCTCGTGCGCGACCGACCGAACACGACTGCTCAGCGATCCAGCGCGGCGAGGGCCCGTGCGTTGATCTCGTCGACCTCGCCCACGGCGTCGACGGTCGTGACATCGTCGCCGTAGTACTCGAGGAGGGGTGCCGTCTCGGACCGGTAGACGGCCATGCGGTTGCGGATCACGTCCTCCGTGTCGTCCTCACGACCGCGGGCGAGCATCCGCGCGACCACGGTGTCCTCGTCGACCTTGAACTCGATCACGGCGTCGAGCTCGAGACCCGCCTCGGCGAGCATGTCCTTGAGCGCATCGGCCTGCTCGACACTGCGGGGGTAGCCGTCGAGCAGGAACCCCTCGGTGGCGTCGGGTTCACCGATACGCGCCTCGACCATGCGGTTGGTGACGTCGGCGGGAACGAGGTTCCCGGCGTCGATGTAGGACTTGGCCTCCTTGCCGAGGTCCGTCCCCTGGGAGATGTTGGCCCGGAAGAGGTCACCCGTGGAGATGTGCGGGATCCCGAGCTTCTCCGACAGCAGGGCCGCCTGGGTTCCCTTGCCGGCGCCGGGGGGGCCGAGGAGGACGAGACGCATGGTGGGGACCAGCCTTTCTTCAGTGTGATGTGCTCGGGGGACGCGGGCGACTACTTGAGGAAGCCCTCGTAGTTGCGCTGCATGAGCTGTGCCTCGATCTGCTTCACGGTGTCGAGACCCACCGACACCATGATGAGCACAGCGGTGCCACCGAACGGCATGTTCTGCATGTCTCCACCCCCGCTACCCATGTCGAGGAAGACGTTGGGCAGCACCGCGATCAACCCGAGGTACAGGGAACCGAACAGCAGGATCCGGTTGAGCACGTACCCGAGGTACTCGGCAGTCGGGCGACCCGGGCGGATGCCCGGGATGAAGCCGCCGTACTTCTTCATGTTCTCGGCCTGCTCCATCGGATCGAACTGGATGGCCACGTAGAAGTAGGCGAAGAAGATGATCAGGGCGAAGTACAGCAGGATGTAGCCCCAGCTCGAGGGGTTCTGCAGGTACTGCATGACGTAGCGCTGCCAGAACCCGTCCGCGGCGGGCTCCGGCCCCTGGATCAGCTGGGTGATGAGGATCGGCACGTACATCATGGACGACGCGAAGATCACGGGGATGACGCCGGCCTGGTTGACCTTGAGCGGCAGGTAGGTCGACGTGCCGCCGTACTGACGACGTCCGACCATGCGCTTGGCGTACTGGACCGGGATACGGCGCTGGCCCTGCTCGACGAACACGACCGCGACGACGATCAGCACCACCGCGAACATGACCGCGGCGAACTTCAACGTCGAGGAGTTCTGGTAGATGTTGACGCCCTCGGCGGGGATCCGCGAGGCGATGCCGGCGAAGATCAGCAGCGACATGCCGTTGCCGACGCCGCGGTCGGTGATGAGCTCACCGAACCACATGACGAGCGCTGCGCCGGCGGTCATCACGATGACGATGGTGGCCAGGGTGAGGATGTCATCGTCCATCAGGACGGACTCGCCGTTGCCGAGCAGCTGCCCGCGGTCGGCGAGCGCCACGATGCCGGCGGACTGCAGCACGGCCAGCGCGATGGTGAGATAACGCGTGTACTGCGTCATCTTGGCCTGACCGGACTGCCCCTCCTTCTTGAGTTGCTCGAAGTAGGGGATCACCACGGTCAGCAGCTGCACGATGATGCTCGCCGTGATGTACGGCATGATGCCGATCGCGAACACGGACAACTGCAGGAGTGCGCCGCCGGAGAACAGGTTGACCAGGGAGTACAACTGCGCGTTGTCCCCGGTCATCGCGGTGTCGAGGAGTCCCCGGAGCTTGGGGTAGTCGACACCGGGCGACGGGATCTGCGCGCCGATGCGGTAGAGGATGATGATCCCGAGGGTGAAGAAGATCTTCTTCCTCAGATCCGTGTCCTTGATCGCGGACGCGAGTGCGGAGAGCACATGTCCTCCTGGTCATGGACGGCCCGTAGCCGCCGCCTTCGTCGAATGCAGATGCGCCGGGAGGGTCAGACCGACGGCAGTGGTGCCGCACCCCGAACGCACAACAAGAAAAACTGTATCAAGATGAGCGCAGGGGCCGGATCCGAGACTCTCGGACCCGACCCCTGCACCCGTCATCCGGCCCCGTCGGGGGCCGGTCGGGGACTCAGGCCCCGGCCTCCGACACGCTTCCGCCGGCGGCCTCGATCTTGGTCTTGGCCGACGCGGACACCTTGTCGACGGCCACGGTCACGGCCACGGAGATGTCCCCGTCGCCCAGGACCTTGACCGGCTGGTTCTTGCGGACGGCCCCCGCGGCGACGAGCTCGGCGACGCCGACCTGCCCACCGGAGGGGAACAACCGCTGGATGTCGGACACGTTGACGACCTGGAAGACGACCTTGTTGCGGTTCTTGAAGCCCTTGAGCTTCGGAAGACGCATGTGGATCGGCATCTGGCCACCCTCGAACGCCGCGGGGACGTTCTTGCGTGCCTTGGTTCCCTTGGTACCGCGACCGGCGGTCTTGCCCCGCTTGCCGCCCTCACCGCGACCCACGCGGATCTTGTCGGTGTGGGCGCCGGGTGCCGGGCGCAGGTGATGCAACTTGATGGTCATGCTCACTCCGTCTCTTCGACCACGACGAGGTGGTTCACGACGTTGATGAGACCCCGGGTCTGAGCGTTGTCCTCACGGACGACCGTCTTCCGGATGCCCTTGAGTCCCAACGTCCGCAGGGAGTCCTTCTGGTTCTGCTTGGTCCCGACAGTGCCGCGGACCTGGGTGATCTTGAGGTTGGCCATGATCTACGCCCCCTGTCCGGCACGTGCGCGGAGCATGCCCGCGGGTGCGACGTCCTCGATGGGCAGACCACGGCGGGCCGCGACCTCCTCGGGACGATGGAGACCCTTGAGCGCGGTCACCGTGGCGTGGACGACGTTGATGGCGTTGTCCGACCCCAGCGACTTGCACAGGATGTCGTGCACGCCGGCGCACTCGAGCACGGCACGCGCCGCGCCGCCCGCGATCACACCGGTACCCGGCGAGGCCGGACGGAGCATGACGACGCCCGCGGCCGCCTCACCCTGGATCGGGTGCGGGATGGTGGAGCCGATGAGCGGGACGCGGAAGAAGTTCTTCCGGGCCTCCTCCGACCCCTTCTGGATCGCCGCCGGCACCTCCTTGGCCTTGCCGTAGCCGACGCCGACCATGCCGTTGCCGTCCCCCAGGATCACGAGGGCGGTGAAGCTGAATCGCCGACCGCCCTTGACGACCTTGGAGACGCGGTTGATGGTGACGACACGCTCGATGAACTGTGACTTCTCGTCGTCGCGGCCACCGCGACGATCGTTTCCGCCACGGCCACGGCCCCCGCCGCCGCCGCTGCGGCCGCCCTGGGCGTTGTCGTTGGTGGTGGTCTTGTTGTCCGCGGCGGGCCCGGTGCTTCCGCCGTCACGACGCTGACGTCCCGGCATCAGACGGTCCTTCCGTTAAGGGTCAGTGCAGTGGTCTTGGTCATCAGAACTCCAGCCCACCCTCGCGGGCGGCGTCGGCCAGGGACGCGATCCGGCCGTGGTACTTGTTGCCACCACGGTCGAACACGACGGCATCGATGCCGGCGGCCTTGGCGCGCTCGGCCAGGAGCTGGCCGACCTTCGCGCTGCGGTCCTTCTTGTCGCCCTCGAGAGTGCGGACATCGGCCTCGATCGTCGACGCGGCGGCCAGCGTGCGGCCGGCCAGGTCGTCGATGATCTGGGCGTGGATGTGGCGCGAGGACCGGTTGACGACCAACCGCGGACGCTCGGGGGTACCGGCGACCTTCTTGCGGAGGCGGTAGTGGCGCCGGGTACGGCCGACACGACGTGCTGTCGAGACGTCGGTACCCAGCGGGGAACGCTTCTTTGTGCTGCTCATGGTCACTTACCCGTCTTTCCGACCTTGCGACGGACCTGCTCGCCCTCGTAACGGATGCCCTTGCCCTTGTACGGGTCGTGCTTCCGCAGCCGCTTGATGTTGGCGGCGATCTGGCCCACCTGCTGCTTGTCGATCCCGGAGATCGAGAACTTCGTGGCGCCCTCGACGGCGAACGTGATGCCGTCGGGTGCCGCGATCGGCACGGGGTGCGAGTAGCCGAGGGCGAACTCGAGGTCCGTGCCCTTGGCGACGACGCGGTAACCCACGCCGAAGATCTCCATCTTCTGCACGTAACCCTCGGTGACGCCCACGACCATGTTGTTGACCAGGGAGCGGGAGAGGCCGTGCAGCGACCGGTTGTCCCGGTGGTCGTCGGGACGGTTCACCGTGATGGTGCCCTCCTCGACCGACACCGTGATCGGTGCGGGGAGATCCTGGGTGAGCTCACCCTTGGGACCCTTGACGGTGATGGTCTGGCCGTCGACCTTGATGTCGACGCCGGACGGAACGGTGATCGGAGCCTTGCCGATTCGTGACATTTCTCGCCCCCTTACCAGACGTAGGCGAGGACTTCCCCGCCCACCTTCTTGTAGTTCGCCTGACGGTCCGTGAGCAGACCCTGGGAGGTCGAGATGATCGCGATACCCAGTCCGCCGAGGACCTTGGGCAGGCCGGTGGACTTGGCGTACACGCGGAGACCCGGCTTGGAGACTCGCTTGATGCCCTGCAGGCTGCGCTGGCGCGACGGGCCGTACTTGAGGTCGATGGTGAGCTTCTTGCCCACCTCGGCGTCCTCGACGGCGTAGTCGGTGATGTAACCCTCTTGCTTGAGGATCGCCGCGATGTTGCCCTTGATCTTGGAATGCGGCATGGAGACGGTGTCGTGGTACGCCGAGTTGGCGTTACGCACACGCGTCAACATGTCCGCGATGGGGTCGGTCATCGACATGGATTTACCATGTTCCTTTCTCGTCACGGTTCCCATGCAGCACGGGTGCGGTCGACCTGTGGGCCGGCCGTGTCCGTCGTGGGCCTATCACGAAGAGTTCGAATGTTCTGTTGTGTGGGGCCCGCCGATCGTCTGACGATCTGCGGGGGACCCGCCGCGCGTGGCGCTCTTCTCGCCACCCGCGACCCGACGGCTGGGCCGTCTGCCCGTCGCCGGGGACCCGCTGATGCGGGGCCCCGGCGCGGACGGCCGGTCCGGCCCTGACCCGTGAGGTCAGTCCTCCTTGAAGGGGAAGCCGAGGTGCTTGAGCAGCGCCCGACCCTCTTCGTCGTTCGTCGCGGTGGTGACGACCGTGATGTCCATGCCGCGGGGGCGGTCGACCTTGTCCACGTCGATCTCGTAGAACATGGTCTGCTCGTTGAGCCCGAAGGTGTAGTTGCCGTGACCGTCGAACTGCTTGCCCGAGAGGCCGCGGAAGTCGCGGATTCGCGGGAGGGCGATCGTCGTCAGACGATCGAGGAACTCCCACATGCGGTCACCGCGCAGCGTCACACGCGCGCCGATAGGCATCCCCTCGCGGAGCTTGAACTGCGCGATGGACTTGCGGGCCCGGCGGATCTGCGGCTTCTGGCCGGTGATCAGCGTGAGGTCGGTGATCGCGCCGTTGATCAGCTTGGCGTCACGGGCGGCGTCACCGACACCCATGTTGACGACGACCTTGACGACGCCCGGGATCTGCATGACGTTCGCGTACTCGAACGTCTCGTTCAGGGCCGGCTTGATCTCGGCGCTGTACCGCGCCTTGAGACGCGGCGTGTACCCGGTGGGAAGTGCGGTTTCGGTCATGGTCACAGGTCCTTCCCGGTCTTGCGCGAGACCCGGACGCGCTTACCGTTCTCGTCGGTGCGGATTCCGACGCGCGACGGGGCGCCGTCCGCGTCCACGACCATCACGTTGGACACGTGGATCGGGGCCTCCTGCGTGACGATGCCACCGGAGGAGGCGCCACGCTCGGCAGCCGAGTTGGCGGTGTGCTTCTTGATGCGGTTCACGCCCTCGACGAGGACCTTCTCCTGCGCGGGGAAGGCCTGGATGACCTTGCCCTTGGCGCCCTTGTCCTTGCCGGCGATGACGAGCACCGTGTCGCCCTTGTGGACCTTCATGTCAGAGCACCTCCGGAGCCAGCGAGACGATGCGCATGAACTTCTTGTCGCGCAGTTCGCGACCGACGGGCCCGAAGATACGGGTACCACGCGGGTCGTTGTCGTTCTTGATGATGACGGCGGCGTTCTCGTCGAACTTGATGTACGAGCCGTCCGGGCGACGGCGCTCCTTGGCGGTGCGCACGATGACGGCCTTGACGACCTCACCCTTCTTGACGTTGCCACCGGGGATGGCGTCCTTGACGGTGGCGACGATGATGTCGCCCACGCCTGCGTAGCGACGCTTGGATCCGCCGAGAACGCGGATGCAGAGAATCTCCTTGGCACCCGTGTTGTCGGCGATCTTGAGTCGCGACTCCTGCTGGATCATGGTTCTCCTGACCAGGCTTGTTCAGATGTGTGCCGGATTCCGACCCGACACACGCGGCCACGTCACCCGCACCGGTCTCGCGACGCGGCTACCACGGGCAACTGTTCCAGTGTAGGGGTCCCGGCGCCCGAGCCCCAAATCGCCCTCAGCCGCCGAGGGAGCCGGCCGATCCGGTCGACCCCAGCGACCCCGCCGAGCCGGCGGAACCGGGATCCACTCCCCCGGACGCCGGCCGGAGGCTCGGGACCGCCGGCGCAAGACCCGACAGGATGTGATCCATCCCCGGCAGCATCTGGGTCACGAAGACGGGCCAGTTGTGGATGCCGGTCGGCATGTAGTTCATCCGCAGGTCGACCCCCGCGACTCCGGCCAGGGCGGACTCGAGCTTCCTGGTGCTCTCGTAGGAGCCCTTCTCGAGGACGTGCCCGTCCACGAGGATCATCTCGTTGCTGCCGAAGTGCCCCAGCTCGGCCGAGCCCACCCGGCCCGTGGCGGCACTGAGGTACACGGTCTTGCCGGCGAGTCCGGACGGGTCGGCCACGGTGTCGTGGTCCCGCCACGCCTGGGACCCCCGCGGGCCCCACATGTTCGTGGCGTCGCCGTTCCGCGCGGCCACGGTCAACCGCGCGTACTGGTAACCCAGCTCGTCCATCGTGGAGTAGGCGCCGCTGATCCCGGCGACCGCGTCGAACATCCCCGGGTTGGTGTTGGCCAGGTGAACGGCCGCGGAAGCACCCATCGACAGGCCCATCACCCCCCAGCTGCCGTTGTGCGCAAGCGGAGCGGCCGAACCGCTCAGCCCCTGCTCCAGGAGGGGCGGGAGCTCGTCGATGAGGAAGGTCTCCCACATGTTCGGCCCCAGGACCGGGTCGTCGGCCTGCCAGTCCGACCACATGGAGGCAGGAGCACCCGTCGGCGCGATCACGTTGACCGCGCGGTCGCGCAGGGCCGGGTCCCCCCAGCCCATCCCGGTGCTCCACCCCGACGGGGATTCGCTTCCCACGCCGTCGAGGAAATACACGTTGGGGGCGTCCACGCCGTCCGGCGCCCGGTACACCTCGACCCGGACGGTCCGCTGCATCGATGCCGATGTGACGGTCCAGACCTCCGCCCGGCGGTCGACGGGGTTCAACGAGCCCGGGAACAGCGGGGCGATGTGGCGCACCGTCGTCTGCGTGATCGAACCGTCGCGCGTGGAGACGGGCCCCGAGGGCGATTGGGAGCTGCCCGGGCGGGGGAAGTCACCGGACCCGGCGGCGGCGACCGAACCGAGCACGGACGTCAGCGGGATGGGGGCGCCCAACTGCGTGAGGGCGGCGACGCTCAGCGACGGGACCCCGAGCAGGCTGCCCGGTGCGACGCTCGGCACCAGGGATCCGGGGTCGAGGCTCTGCGCCCCCGCCGTCCCCGC
>NZ_JAALEE010000141.1:0-6485 GCF_014145265.1 Dietzia sp. CW19
CGAGCGCCGCGGCGGCCGCACGCCGAGTCCGGCGAGTGAGCCGGGTGCCGCGGCGACCGGAGGTGGGCTCCGGCGCCGGTGCGAGGGTGGTGGGAACCACGGGGACCTCCTGCGCTGTGGGTGTCCGGACCGCGTCCGGACAGAATTCTCTGACCGGTTCCATGCTCGTCCGCGCGCGGCCGCCGGTCTTGAGGCCGGAGGTGGAGAACCGGTTGGCACCTTTGGGGGAGGCCGGCGGCCTCCGGGCGCTAGTCTCGGCGCATGCGCGAGACCGTCATCCCCGTCCCCGGTACCTCCGGCCTGCAGGCGACCCTGCACCACGCCGAGACTCCCCGGGCCCTGCTCCTGCTGGTCCACGGCTTCGGTGAGCACTCCGGCCGGTACGGGCGGACGGTGGGGTTCCTCGTGGACCGCGGCGTGAACGTGGTCACCTACGACCTCCGGGGGCACGGCACGGCCCCCGGACCGCGGGCCAGGGTCGACACTCAGACCCACATCCGGGACAACCTGGCCGTCCGCGACGCGGTCCTGGAATGGACCCGGACCCCCGAGGGCGTGGGGACCGGGTCCCTGCCCCGTCTCCTCATGGGGCACTCGATGGGCGGGTTGATCGCCGGGGAGTCCGCTCTCCGGCGTCCGTGGGACCTGGCGGGACTGATCCTGTCCTCTCCCGGCATCGTCGTGGGCGAGAGCACACCCGCGCCGCTCCGGGCGGCGGCCCCGGTGATCGCCCGCCTCCTGCCGTTCCTCCCGGTGGAGAAGCTGGACCCGAACGAGATCTCCCGCGTTCCCGAGTACGTGGCGGACTACACCTCCGACCCGCTCGTGCACCACAAGGGGGTGCCGGCGCTGGCAGCCGGGACCCTCCTCGCGGGCGGGCAGAAGTTCCTGCAGCGCTCGAGCGCCCTGCGGTTGCCGACCCTGGTGATCAACGGGTCGGCGGACTCCATCACCTCGCCGACGGGCGCCCGTCGGTTCGCCCAGGTCGCGGGATCGGACCACGACCCGCGGCCGGAGATCACCTACCGGGAGTTCGAGGGCGGTCTGCACGAACTGTTCAACGACCGGTGTGCGGACGAGGCGTACGCGGCGCTCGGGGAGTGGCTGGACGCGCGGCTGGGCTGACGGCCCCTGCGTCCGGGCATATACCGCTCGTCCGGCGGGGCGTCCGCAGGGGCGCCGACTACGCTGGCCCCCATGCGACCCGAGCTCTCCTCCTACCGCCATCTCGCCGCCGGGAAGGTCCGCGAGTTATACGAGATCGACGGCGAGACGCTGCTCCTGGTGGCCACCGACCGGATCTCGGCGTACGACCACGTGCTCGGCACGCCGATCCCCGACAAGGGCCGGGTGCTCACCGCCATGAGCGCCTACTTCTTCGACGCCCTCGACGTGCCGAACCACCTTGCGGGGCCTCTCGACGACGAACGGATCCCCGCCGAGGTGCTCGGCCGGGCGATGGTCGTGCGCCGCCTCGAGATGGTGCAGGCCGAGTGCGTCGCCCGCGGTTACCTCACCGGGTCCGGGATGGTCGAGTACCTCGAGTGCGGGTCGGTGTGCGGTGTCGAGCTCCCCGGGGGGCTCGTCGAGGCCAGCCGGCTGCCGGAGCCGATCTTCACGCCCGCCACCAAGGCCGCGGTGGGCGACCATGACGAGAACATCTCGTTCGAGCAGCTCTCCGGGATCGTCGGCGACGAGCTGGCCGGCCGACTCCGGACCGCCACGCTGGAGGTGTATGCGCGGGCGGCCGGGATGGCCGCCGACCGTGGGGTGCTGCTGGCGGACACGAAGTTCGAGTTCGGGTTGTCGGAGGGCGAGTTGATCCTGGCCGACGAGGTGCTCACCCCGGACTCCTCCCGGTACTGGCCGGCGGACGGGTACGAGGCCGGCCGTGTCCAGCCGAGCTTCGATAAGCAGTACGTGCGCGACTGGCTCACCGGCCCCGACTCGGGCTGGGACCGATCCTCGGATTCCCCGCCGCCGCCGCTCCCGCCGGAGGTGGTCGACGCGACCCGGGCACGGTACATCGAGGCGTACGAGCGGATCTCCGGCCTGGAGTTCTCGGAGTGGCTCGGCGGTGAGTCCGCATGAGTGCCTATGACGCCACCGGCAGCCGGACCGACACCACCACCGACAGCGACACCACCACCGACCGGCGGGTCGCCGAGCCTCCCCGGGCCGAGCGCCGCCCCCACCGCCGTGAGCACCACGGCCGCGTCTTCGTCGACGACTACGAGTGGCTGCGGGACAAGGACGCCCCGGCGACCCGCGAGTACCTGGAGGCGGAGAACGCGTACACGGACGCGATGACGGCCGGTCAGAAGCCGCTCGAGGACGAGGTCTACGAGGAGATCCGTTCCCGCGTCAAGGAGACCGACATGTCGGTTCCCGTGCGGGCCAGCGGCTGGTGGTACTTCTCCCGCACCTCGGAGGGCCTGTCCTACGCCCGGCACTGCCGCGTCCCCGTGCCTCCGGAGTTCGTGGCGGATCCCGGAGACCCGGCCGGGTGGGTCCCGCCGGAGGTCTCGCCCGGTGTCGAGCTCCCCGGCGAGCAGCTGCTGCTGGACGGTAACGCCGAGGCCGAGGGGCACGAGTACTTCGCGCTCGGCGCGTTCTCGGTCAGCCACGACGGCCGCGTCCTCGCCTGGGCCACCGACACCGAGGGCGACGAACGCTACACCCTCCGGTTCCGCTCCCTCGACCCGGACCACACGGCCCCGGACGAGGAGATCTCCGGCATCGCTGCCGGGGTCACCTGGTCCCGCGACGGCAAGTACGTCTTCTATGTGACGGTCGACGAGGCGTGGCGCCCCCACACCGTGTGGCGTCACCGCCTGGGGACGACCCGGGACGACGACGACGAGGTGTTCCACGAGCCCGACGAGTCCTACTGGATCGGGGTCGGTGAGACGCGCAGCGAGAAGTACCTGCAGATCGCCGCGGGGTCCAAGATCACCACCGAGGTGTGGTGCCTGGACTCCGCCGACCCGGCGGGCGAGTTCTGGTGCGTACGACCTCGCGAGGAGGGCGTCGAGTACGACGTCGAGCACGCGGTCGTCGGCGGCTTGGATCGCTTCCTCATCACCCACAACGCGGGGTCGCCCAACTTCGCCGTGGTCGAGGCGCCCGCCGGACCGGTCGACCGTGACTTCCGCGAACTGGACCCGCTCGTGCCGCACCGCGACGACGTGCGGGTGGAGGGGGTCGACGCGTTCGCCCGCGTGCTGGTGCTCGGGTACCGGGAGCAGGCGCTGCCCCGGTTCTCCCTGATGCCGCTGGATCCCGCGTCGACCGTGGGTGTGGAGGCGTATTCCGGGTTCACTCCCGTGGAGTTCGACGAGGAACTGTTCACCTCCGGCCCGGGGTCGAACCCGGAGTGGGACGCACCGGTGCTGAGGTTCGGGTTCGGCTCGTTCGTCACCCCGGGCCGCATCTACTCCCTGGCGCTGGCCACGGGGGAGCGGACCCTGTTGCGCGAGCAGGAGGTGCTGGGCGGCTACGACCCGGCCGGGTACGTGCAGCGCCGGGACTGGGCCACTGCCGGGGACGGCACCCAGCTGCCGATCTCCCTGGTGATGTCGCTGGAGACCGCAGCCCGGATCGACGCGGGCGAGCAGGTTCCGACCCTGCTGTACGGCTACGGTTCGTACGAGACCAGCATCGACCCCGCCTTCTCGGTGGCCCGGCTCTCGCTGCTCGACCGGGGGATGGCCTACGCGGTCGCGCACGTGCGGGGCGGCGGTGAGATGGGGCGCCTCTGGTACGAGCAGGGCAAGACCCTGACCAAGCGGAACACCTTCACGGACTTCGTCGACTGCGCGCGGCACCTGGTCGACTCCGGGCTCACCGCCCCGGACCGGTTGGTGGCGGAGGGCGGCAGCGCGGGTGGCCTGCTCATGGGCGCTGTGGCCAACCTCGCGCCGGAATTGTTCGTCGGCATCCAGGCGGTCGTCCCGTTCGTCGATCCGCTCACCTCGATCCTCATGCCGGAGCTCCCGCTGACGGTGATCGAGTGGGACGAGTGGGGCGATCCGCTGCACTCTGAGGAGGTCTACGACTACATGGCCTCCTACGCGCCGTACGAGAACGTCGAGGCCAAGGACTACCCGGCGATCCTGGCGGTGACCTCGCTCAACGACACCCGGGTGCTCTACGTCGAGCCCGCCAAGTGGGTGGCCAGGCTCCGGGCGGTGTCGACCTCGGCCGACTCGGCGGACCGCCCGGTGCTGTTGCGCTGCGAGATGAGCGCCGGCCACGGGGGCGTGTCCGGACGGTACGAGCGGTGGCGCCAGACCGCGTTCGAGTACGCGTGGACGGTCCGCACGGCCGGCGCCGGATAGGGCCGGACCCGCAGCCGTTCAGGACGGCAGACGCTCGAGCGCGGTCGTCCTCGTCAGTCCTGGTCAGCGGTCGTCGGGGTCGGCGGGGTCCATGGTCGCGGCCATCGCGGCGGCGGGGATGATCCCCCCGACGAACACCGCCAGGACCGCGAGTCCGCCCATCGCGTAGGCGAGGCGGTGGCCGTCCCCGAGTTCCATCGTGGAGCCGAAGACCAGCACCAGTCCGATCACGAAGCAGATTCCCACGAGCACCGACAGCGCGGTGGATCTGGCGTGCAGGAGGGTCTGCGTCTCGAACTCGTCGAGGTAGCGCGGCGGCGCGGAGTCCTTGACGTCGATGACGGTGCGCAGCATCGTCCACACCGCGCAGATGGCCACGGTCATGGGCAGCCAGGCGATGACGATCGGGAGCCAGAAGAACCCGGCGACGGCGATCGCCGCCATGGCCGCGACGCATGCCCAGTTCAACCGGACCAGCAGTCGGCGGCGTTCCGGGGTGCGCCATGAGAGCAGGCTGCCGGAGATCCGGTCGACGGTCTTCTCGTAGCGACGCTCGGCGGAGGTCAGGGTCTGGTCGGTGGCGGTGTTCATGGTGTGTCCTCTCGTGTGCGGCGGTAGATCTCGGTGGACATCGGCTGGAACTCCTCCCGGGAGAAGACGGCCTCGACCGGCAGGTCGAACACCGCGCAGATGCGGAAGGCCAGATCCAGGCTGGGGTAGTGGTCGCCCCGCTCGAGCGCCCCCACGGTCTGGGGGTTGACCTCGATCCGTTCCGCGAGCGAGGCCCGGCTGAGTCGGTGCTCGGCCCGCAGGACGGCGATCCGGTTGTAGATGGGGAGCTTTTCTCCCCGTCGCACTGGGCTCATGAAATGCAGTGTTGTAAAAACCCAACGATATGTCAAAGGTGACAACCGCGTAAGCTGGCTCACATGAGCAGCCTTCACGACATCACCTTCACGACCATCGACGGCGAACAGGCCCGACTCGGTGACTACGCGGGGCACGCCGTCCTGGTGGTCAACGTGGCGAGCGAGTGCGGGCTCACCCCGCAGTACGAGGGTCTGCAGGAGCTGGCCGACGACTACCGCGACCGCGGGTTCTTCGTCCTGGGGTTCCCGTGCAACCAGTTCATGGGGCAGGAGCCCGGCGACGAGGGCGCGATCAAGGAGTTCACCACCGAGAAGTACGGCATCACCTTCCCCCTGGCCGCCAAGGTCGACGTCAACGGCCCCGACCGGCACCCGCTGTACGCGGAACTGACCGCGGTCGCCGACGCAGACGGTGAGGCCGGTGACGTGCAGTGGAACTTCGAGAAGTTCCTGCTGTCCCCGACGGGTGAGGTCGTGGGCCGCTTCCGCCCCAAGGTGGAGCCCGGTGCCCCCGAACTCACCGAGGCGATCGAGGACGTCCTCCCGGTCTGACCCCGTCCCGGAGCGTCACCTCCGGCCGGGACGTCACCTCCGGTCAAGACACGCGTCCGGTCGGGACACCGGACGTACACCTCGTCGTCGTCACGCTGTCATCACCGGCTGCGACGATGGGCTCCATGACACCGCGCCCGGCCACCGCCCGCCTCATCGTCTCCGTCTCGGGCCTGCGGGAGTCGACGCTGGAGGGTGCCGTGGATCTGGTCGGCGAACTCGAGCGGCGGTCGGTGCCCGTCTCGCTGCTCGTCGCGCCGAGGCGGGGGCGCGAGTACCGGATGACGGAGGACAGGGCCACGCAGGGCTGGCTACGCCACCGTCGCGAGCGGGGTGACTCGATCGTGTTGGGCGGCTACGACGAGGCCGCGACCCGACCGCGCAGGCCCGAGTTCGCCTCCATCGGACCCGCGGAGGCGGCCGTCCGTCTGGCCGCCGCGGACCGGATCATGGCCGACATGGGTCTTCGGACGCGGCTGTTCGCCCCACCGCGGTGGAACGCGTCGCCGGGCTGTCTCGAGGCGTTGCCCGGGGCGGGCTTCCGGGTCTGTGCCTCTCTCACCGGCGTCCACGACGTGGTCCGCGGGACCACGGAGCGTGGCCGTGCGCTGTCGATCGGGGAGGGGTTCCTCGCCGATGCCTGGTGGTGCCGGGCCCTCGTCACCGCGGCGTGTCGGACAGCGGCGGCCGGAGGGCTGGTGCGCGTCAACGTCTCCGCCACGCA
>NZ_JAALEE010000142.1:0-5216 GCF_014145265.1 Dietzia sp. CW19
GTTGACGTGACGGGAGCGGCCGGGACGGAACCGGATCCGGCCGACCCGCCGCTGGAACCGCCGGCGGACCCGTTCCAGGGCCAGCCGGGCAACCCGCCCTGCGACCCGCCCAGTGACCCGCCGATCGAGCCCCCCAGGGACCCGAGCCCCGGCCCCAGGATGAGCCCGATCACCCCGACGATCACCACCGGCCAGATGACGTCCGGTAGGTCCGCGGACCCGCCGCCCGACGCGGGCCGGATCACCAGGCGTCGGACGGAGGTGTACGTCGCACCGTCGGGCAGGGTGACGGTGAACTCGACGTCATAGGTCCCGGCCCTCGACGGGGTGCCCACCAGGACGCCGTCCTCGAGCCGCAGGCCCGGCGGCAGAGTCGAGGCGTCCACCGCGAGCACGGCCCCCTCGGGCGTGCGCGGCAGGAACGGCTCGGGCCCGAAGGATCGCCCGATCGTGCCGTCGGGAAGTCGGTTGACCGGGTCGGTGGGGTCGGTGCCGAGCTGGTCCTCGACGAGATCCGGCAGGCCGTCACCGTCGGTGTCCACGACCCCGATGTCGGTGAACGACACCCAGATCATCGGACTCACGCTCTGGCGTTGCGCGTAGTTCTCCACGTCGCGGGGTACCGATACTTCGTCGACGACCCTCGCCGTCTGGCCGGGTGCGAGATCGAGTGCCGCGACCGTGGTGCCGCGGGCCGGGGAATCGGCTGACCGGGGGGTGTCGGCACCGTAGAGGGTCACGGTCCGCGAATCGGAGCCGACGGCGCCGGTGATGGTGCTGCTGACGTCGAATTCGGCCGCGCCCGAGACCAGATAGTCGCCGATCCCCACGGCGTACCGCCCGGTTCGGCCCGTGTCGGTGGCATTGCGGACGTGGTAGGTCCGGTCGATCGACTCTCCCGGCGACATCGAGCACGGGTCCACCTCGGGGGTCCCGCCGATCGCGCCCTCCGGGTCGGAGAGCGCGGGCCCGCCGGCGAGGTCGCACCCCCACGATCCCAGGACGAGGTCAGGTGCATCCGTCCAGGTGGAGCCGTCGAGCGAGAACTCCAGGTCGGTGTGCGCGTCCAGTGGCGCGGCGGTGATGGCGCGGGCGACGGATGCCCCGCCGAGCACCAGGGTGACCGCCGTCGCGAGAGCCACCGGGATCAACCCCACCGTCCGACGACCTCGCGACCGGCCGGGCCGCGTATCGCGGGCGGGCTCGGTGACACGCGGAGATCGTGGGTGCTTCGGCATCGACCAGCTTCGTCAGGACCGGGCTGAGGCCCGGGGGGTGGCCCCCACTGTAAGCGTAAGGACGTTCTTAGGTAAAGGTGTCCCTGTCACTCCCCCAGCCCCAGGACCCTGTCGCACGCCCGGGCGATCGCCAGCTCCTCGTCGGTCGGCACCACCAGAACCGTGACCCGGCTGCCAGGCGTCGAGATGACGCGTTCCCCTGAACCGTTCTCGTTGGCCTCCGGGTCGATCTCCACCCCCCAGCCACCGAGAGTGGACAGGGCGTCCGCACGCAGGCGGGCGACGTTCTCGCCCACTCCCGCGGTGAACGTGATGGCCCCGACGTCGCCGAGAACCGCCCAGTAGCCGCCGATGTAGCGACGCAGTCGATGGATCACCACCTCGTAGGCGAGCACGGCGTCGTCGTCGCCGGCATCGACCCGTGCGAGCAGTTCCCGGAAGTCGCGGGCGCCCGCCAACCCCTCCAGCCCCGACCTGCGGTTGAGCAGGGTGGAGACGTCCTCGGGCGACATGCCCCGGTCGCGGATGAGGTGGATGATCAGACCGGGGTCGAGGTCGCCGGGACGCGTGCCCATGACCAGGCCCTCGAGCGGAGTCAGGCCCATGGAGGTGTCGACCGCCCGCCCGCCGGCGATCGCTGAGGCCGACGCCCCGTTGCCGAGGTGCAGCACGATCTGATCGAGCTCGTCGTACGGCCGACCCAGGATCTCGGCGGTGCGGCGAGAGACGAACTCGTGGCTGGTGCCGTGGAAGCCGTATCGGCGCAGGTCCCATCTGCTCGCCACCGCGCGGTCGATCGCGTAGGTGTGAGCCGCGGCGGGCAGGGTGTGGAAGAACCCGGTGTCGAACATCGCCACGTGCGGCAGGCCGGGCAGCAGCTCGCGGGCCACGCGGATCCCGCGCAGGTTGGCGGGGTTGTGCAGCGGCGCCAGCAGCTCGAGCTTCTCGATACCCGCCTCCACCTCGGGTGTGACCTCGACCGGATCGTGGAAGTCCGGCCCGCCGTGGACCACCCGGTGACCGATCGCCTCGACCCCCAGGTCGGTGGGGTGGGCGCCGAGCTCGCCCGCGAGCTCCAGCACCCGGCTGAGCGCCACGGTGTGGTCTGGGACCGCCGCCTCCACGCTGCGCTCCCCACCCGGCGAACCGGCCAGGTCACCGCGCCGCACGGTCAGCGTTCCGACGGGCTCGCCGATGCGCTCGACCAACGCCCACGCCAGCTCGGAGTCAAGCGCGGTGTCGAGGATCTGCAGCTTGAGCGAGGAGGAGCCGGAGTTGATGACGAGGACGCGGGTCACGACTCGCCCTCGCGGGCGCCGGCGGTCCCCTGAGCCTCAACTGCTGAACCCTGCGCCCGAACGCCTGAACCCTGCGCCTGAACGCCTGCACCCTGCGCCTGAACGGCGGTGATGGCGACCGTGTTGACGATGTCCTCCACCAGCGCGCCGCGGGAGAGGTCGTTGATGGGCTTGCGGAGCCCCTGCAGTACCGGCCCGATCGCGACGGCGCCGGCGGTGCGCTGCACGGCCTTGTAGGTGTTGTTGCCGGTGTTGAGGTCGGGGAACACCAGGACGGTGGCCCGGCCGGCCAGCGGTGAGTCCGGCATCTTCTTGCGGGCCACCGTCGGGTCGACGGCGGCGTCGAACTGCAGCGGTCCGTCCACCACGAGGTCCGCCATCGGGTCCCCCTCCGCGGCCGCGGCGATCCGTGCGCACACGATCTCGGTGGCCTCACGCACCTTGTCGACGTCCGCTCCGCTGCCCGAGTCGCCCGTGGAGTAAGACAGCATCGCGACTCGCGGGTCCACACCGAACCGGGACGCGGTCTCGGCGGAGGACAACGCGATGTCGGCGAGCTGCTCGGCGGTCGGGGCGGGGACGACCGCGCAGTCGCCGAACGCCAGGACGTGGTCTGAGAGGCACATGAGGAACACGCTGGACACGGTCTTCACGCCCGGCCTCGTCCGGATGATCTCCAGCGCGGGTCGGATGGTGTGCGCGGTGGTGTGCGCGGCGCCCGAGACCATGCCGTCGGCGAGGCCGGTGTGCACCATCATCGTGGCGAAGTAGGAGATGTCGAGCATCCGGTCGCGGGCCACGTCCAGCGTCATGCCCTTGTGCTCGCGCAGCTCCGCGTACTGCCGGGCGAACGGCTCGGCGTGCTCGCTGCTGCGTGGGTCGAGGACCTGCGCCCCGGACAGGTCGATGCCCAGTTCATCCGCGCGTCGCTGCACGGCCTCGGGGTCGCCGAGGATCGTCAGGTCGGCGACATCCCGGCGCAGCAGCCGGCCGGCGGCGTGGAGGATCCGGTCGTCGTCACCCTCCGGCAGCACGATGTGCCGCTTGTCCGCGCGGGCGCGCTCGAGGAGCTGGTGCTCGAACATCTGCGGCGTCATGACGTCGGGGGTGTCCACACGCAGGCGGGCGAGCAGTTCCTCGGTGTCGACGTGCTTCTCCATGAGGCTCAGTGCCGTCTCGACCTTGCGCCCGGAGCCGGAGTACACGCGTCCCCGGGTCTCGGCCGCCAGGCGGGCGGTGTCGTAGGTGCCGTGGTCGGTGCACACGATCGGCAACGTCGAGCGCATGCCACGGACCAGTCGATCCATCGCCGCGTTCGGCATCAGGCTCCCGTTCCAGATCATCCCCGCCAACGAGGGGAAGCCCTCCGCGCCGTGCGCGGTGAGCACAGCGAGAACGGCGTCGGTCCGGTCAGCGGGAACGATGACGACCATGCCGTCCACCAGCCGCTCCAGGATCCGCTCACCGGTCATCCCGCCCACCATCAGTGCCATGACCTCTCGGTCCAGCAGGGCCGGGTCACCGGAGTAGAGGGTGCCGTCCACGGCATCCACCAGCTCCCCCATCGTGGGCGCGGTGAGCAGGGCCTGGCTCGGCAGCGTCCAGGCGGGCAGGTCCAGGGGCGCGAGCTCGGCCTGGATGGCCTCCAGCGCGCTGGGGTCGCACCGGTTGACCACGATCCCCACCGGGTGCGCGTGCTCGACCCTGAGCTCCTCGAGCGTCAGCCGGGCGTTCGTGCCGATCTCCCCTGGTGTCCGGTCGGCGCCGCGGATCACCAGGAGCACGGGCGCGCCGAGGTTCACGGCGAGTGTGGCGTTGAAGTCGAACTCGGTGGGACTGGGCACGCCCGTGTAGTCGGTGCCGAGGATCACCACCACATCGCACTGCCCGGCCACCACGTGGTATCTGTCCACGATCTCCGCCAGCGCCGAGTCGCGGTCCTCGTGGACGCGGGCGTTGGTCACGCCGATGCAGTCCTCGTAGTCGAGGTCCACGGTGGTGTGCTGGAGCAGCATCTCCACGATGCGGTCGCGCGGGGGCTCGGTGTCCGTGCCGGTGCCGGCATCGGCATCGACGACGCGCGGCGCGACGGTGACCGGGCGGAACACCCCCACCCTCTGTACGGTCCCGGCGAGAATCCGCAGGAGGCCGAGGGCGACGGTCGACTTCCCGGTGTCGCCCTCGGGGGCCGCCACGTACACAGCGGAGGACGACAGGGGCATGTCGGTCACCGGGGACGGAATCGTGGGCGCGTCGGTCTCGGGCGGGAGAGTCTCGGATACGGGGGAATCGGGCACGAGGGCATTGTGACAGCGCGAGCCCGCCGGCACACCTCGTACACGCCATGCAGACCCGTCGCGCGCCCCGACGCGCGGCCGCGCCGGCGAGATGCCGGGAGGGGCTGACGCGCTGCTGTCAGGGGCCGGGTCAGACATCGGTGAGCCTGTCGACGCCGGGCGGCAGCCACGTGCAGCGACCAGGCGAGCCCGGGTCCGCGACGGTCGTCCACGCCGACGGGCCGTCGCCGACGAACGCGTGATGCACGGGACAGCCCAACGCGCCATTGGCGACAGTCGTGGGTCCGCCTCGCGACCACTCCTTCACGTGGTGGAACTGGCTCCCCCTGGCCGGTGCGGCGCAACCCGGGAACGTGCAGCCTCCGTGCGCGGCGTAGAGGACA
>NZ_JAALEE010000011.1:0-3588 GCF_014145265.1 Dietzia sp. CW19
GGGCGGACTTCATGGCCTCGCCCAGGCCCCGCGAGCGCTCGTGCGGGTTCCCGTCGCGCACCGTGACGCCGCCCCACCGGTTGACGGCGCCGAGGTGGGTGACGAGGTCGTGCACCGTCCACTCCGGGCACGACGGCACAGGAGCAGCCAGGTCGACGGCTGCCGAGTCGCCGCCGCCGGCGAGCGCGAACCGCACCAGACCGACCTGGGCCTCGATCGCGTCGAGCATCCGCTCCCGCGTCAACCTCGCGCTCATACGCGCGTCGCCGCCTCGTTCGATCCGATCGATCCGCTGTCCTCCGTGCCCGCCCTACGGCGGGTGAAGTCGATCTGCCGTCCCGCGTTGGACACCGCCACCACGGTTCCGGTGCCGAACACGCCGTCGCGGTCGAACAGCGAGGCGCTGCCCACCGCCACCCCGGCGTCGCTGAGGTGCTCGTCGGCCTCGATGCCGATGTCGCCCGAACGGGGCAGGCGGGCCAGCGCCACGGTGAGATCGGCGTTGATGAAACCGATGCCCTCGTCGCCCCAGTGGGACATGAGACTGGTGGACTCGGCCAGGGTCACGGCCCGCTGGAACGGGGTCGCGGCCTCACCGGCCACCACGTCCAATGGATGCAGCCAGAACCGCTTGCGCTGGTCGTTCTGGTGCGCGCTCATGTCGCGACTCCACGCCTCCCCCTCGTCGCCGCTGCCGAAGAACACGTTCGACCCCGGCCGGTTCTCGGTGGGGTCCGCCTCCGGCGGGGCCCCCACCCGTCGTCCCGAGCGCCACACATTTCCCGGTGGCTGCTCGCCGCGGCGCAACTGCACGAGGGTGCCCCGGGCGACCAGCTTCCCCTCCTGCAGCATCCGGACGTCCGCGACCCGGATACGGTTGCCGGCCCGGACCTCCTCCGTCACCGCGACCAGCGGCTCGGTGCGGACGGGCGCGAAGAGGTCCACGGTGAGACGGGCGGGCTGGAACCCCTCCGCCCTGTGCTCGGCCTCGAGAGCGCGGGCCGAGGCCACCACGACCGCCGGCCCGTTGACCATGGTCTCCGACCAGGCGCTGCGCGCGTACCTGGTGGGGATGTACGCCCCCGACTCGTCGAGGGTGAAGAACGAACGCTCGCTCATGAGGTCAGCCCACCATTCCGATAGAAGAGGTTGCGGGTCCGGCGGCTGTGGCCGGGCGGACTCCGCCGGCGGCCCAGGACCGCAGGATCGCCGCGAGCTGCGTCTCGAAGTACTGCTCGGCGCTCGGCGACTCACGCCACACGCTGAGTTCCAGCGACACGACCCCGTGGAGCGAGGCCCAGATCGCGGTGGCCGCCTCGTGCACGTCGGTGGCCCGGAAGACCCCCTCGTCCACCAACGCGTCGACGATCTCCAGCAGCGGTTCCCTCCACTGCGGGTCGCGCGACTGCGGCTCGCGGCGGTCGGCGCCGACGCGGGGTGAGCGGACGGGCTCCCCCACGACGAGCGCGTACAGCCCCTGGTTCTCCAGCGCCCACCGGCGGTAGGCGCGGCACAGGGAGCGCATGTCGGTCTCGACACTGTCGTGACGCAGCGACTCCCGCAGCGCGTCGGCGAGCATGCGATCCGCCTCCTCCGCGACCGCGGCGAGCAAGCCGGACTTGCCCCCGAACATCGTGTAGATGGCCGTGGTGGAGGTGCCCTGCGAGGCGGCCAGCGGCCGCAGTCCGAGCTGCTCCGGCGCCGCTCCCCGGAGCCTGCGCGTGGCCTCCCTCAGGATCCCCAGCCGGAGGGCCTCGTCGTACTGGGCGTGGGGTGGGGCGCCGGTGGTCGCGCGGAAGGGGGAACGGGTCACCCGGGCAGGGTACGACGACGACGTCGCCATCGCGTCACAACGCCGTGGCGTGTCCAGCGGAACGGTGTCATCCCACCGCCATCACACGGGACTCCCGGCCCCCACGCGGGGCGCGGTGGACGGGCGTGACAACGGTGTCCCACCTGCCGTGACGGCGTTGCCGGGGATCTACGCTGGAGCCCATGCCCACACTGAGCCGTCACGAGTCCGTCTTCGTCCTCCGCTTCTCCGAGCCGGAGAACCCCGCGGACGCCCCGGACAACGCCTTCTCCCCCGACTTCCTGGACTCCCTCGATGCCGCCTTCGACGAGGTCGAGGCGTCCGAGGGGCCGGCGGCCCTGGTCACGACCGGGGCGGGGAAGTTCTACTCCAACGGTCTCGACCTGACGGTGATCGCCTCCGATCCCGCCGGCCTGCCCGCCTATGTCTCGCGGGCCCAGCGGGTGTTCGCCCGGGTCCTGCGGCTCGAGCTACCCACGGTGGCCGCGGTCAACGGGCACGCGTTCGGAGCCGGGGCGATGCTGGCCCTGTCCCACGACCACCGCGTCATGCGCGCCGACCGCGGATTCTGGAACCTGCCCGAAGCGCAGCTGGGGATGCCGTTCCCTCCGGGGATGAACGCGCTCATCACCACCCGGCTGCCCCACACGGTGGCGAGCACGGCCATGCTCACCTCCAAGCGCTATGCGGCGGACGAGGCGATCGCGGCCGGGATAGCCCATGAGGCGGCCGAGGCGGACGCGGTGCTCGACCGCGCGATGACGGTCGCGGCGGAGATGGCTCCGCTCCGGAGTGCCAACTACGCCGGAATCCGTGCAGGACTCGTCGCCGGCGCTCTCTCGCACCTGGATGAGCCGATCACGCGACTCTGAGCGAACTCATCCGGCGGACAATTCCCGCGGCTCGACGGCGGTGAGGTCGCGACTTCCGTCCTCCAACCGGTGCTACATGCCAATACACGGAAGGGCCCGCACCCCGTCTCCCGGGGATGCGGGCCCTCGCGCGTGCGATCAGTTGGCGGCGGCGTACGCCTCCATCACGTCGGCCGGGATGCGGCCGCGATCAGAGACCTCGAAGCCGTTTTCCCGCGCCCATTCGCGAATGGCCTTGGTATCGCCCGAGCCGGACTTGGCGGCGGCCTTGCGCGCCGGCTTGCTCTTGCTTCCGGTCACGGGGTGACCTGCGTCGATGTACGGGGCCATCACCTCACGGAAGGCGTCGGCATTCTCGTCGCTCAGGTCGATGGAGTATTCCTTGCCCTCGAAGGCGAACGAGATGGAATTGGCCTCTTCGCCCAGTTCCGTTCCGTCGATGTCATCGATGTACCTGACCTGGAATTGCTGAGCCATTGATTCTCCTAGCTAGGTGCGACCACTACTACACAACAGTATGCACCAGCACCGGGAAATTATGCCCGGTCACATTTGCCGGCCATTCTCGATAAGTGATCCGTTTATTATGGGATCGAGAACAGTCGGGCCGGTCAGCGGATTAAATCCGTCGAATTCTTCAGGTATAACCGGACAATCAGATCGACTATCTCCGGGTTCGCGCCGAGCGGCGGTGAGGTCACGTCCGCGCCGGCCGCCGCGATCCGGTCCGCGAAGAACCCGGGCGCCAGCAGGTGGGTCGCCACGGCCACCCGGCGATGACCCCGCTCCCTGAACCCGGTGATCGCGTCGGCGACGGTCGGACTGGCCGCGGAGGCGAACCCGGCGGACACCGGTACCCCCAGGACCCTCTCGAGGGCCGAGGCCAGGGCCCGCGTCTCGGCC
>NZ_JAALEE010000143.1:0-8570 GCF_014145265.1 Dietzia sp. CW19
CGCGGTCTCGTGCGTACAGACCGCCGACGCCCACCGGCGCCGCGGGCTCGCCGAGGTGGTCACCGGCGCGCTCGTCGCGTGGGGGCGGGCGCTGGGTGCCGAGGAATGTCACCTCCACGTGTTCGCGGACAACTCGGCCGGTCGCGGCCTGTGGGCCAAGCTCGGGTTGGCCCCGCATCACTCGATGCGTCACCTCGTCGTCGTCGAGGGTTCGGCTCCACGGTCCGCGCGATCCGACACGGGGTAATAGACTGCTCGCCATGCGCCTGGCCACCTGGAATGTGAACTCGATCAGAGCTCGACGGGACCGGGTCGTGGCCTGGCTGGAACGCTCCAACGTGGACGTCCTGGCCATGCAGGAGACCAAGTGCAAGGACGACCAGTTCCCGCACGAGGCGTTCGAGGAGTTGGGGTACCAGGTCGCCCACCACGGGCTCAGCCAGTGGAACGGTGTGGCCGTGGCCTCGCGGGTGGGGCTCGAGGACGTCCGGCTGGGCTTCGACGACATGCCCGGTTTCCACAAGGATCCCGAGGTCACGCAGGACCCGGAGGCGCGCGCCATCTCGGCGGTGTGCGACGGCGTCCGCGTCTACAGCCTCTACGTGCCCAACGGTCGCGAACTGGCGGATCCGCACTACACCTACAAACTCGAGTGGCTGGCCCGGCTCCGCGACCACGCCTCCGCCGAGCTCGCCGCCGACCCGTCCGCGCAGGTGGCGCTGGTGGGTGACTGGAACGTGGCGCCGCACGACGACGACGTGTGGGACATGGAGGTCTTCGACGGCAAGACCCACGTCTCGGAGCCCGAACGCCAGGCCTTCGCCGCCTTCGACGGAGCGGGCTTCCGCGAGGTCACCCGCGAGTACACCCCGGGCCCCGGCGTTTACACCTACTGGGACTACACCCAGCTGCGCTTTCCCAAGAAGCAGGGCATGCGCATCGACTTCCAGCTGCACTCACCGGAGTTGGCCGCTCGGGTGACGGGCGCGTTCATCGATCGCGAGGAGCGCAAGGGCAAGGGCGCCTCCGACCACGCGCCCGTCGTCGTGGACCTCGACTAGCACCGCCACCTCGTCTCAGCATCAGGAGCCCCCACCGATGTCCACGTTCCAACTCCGCCACTACATCGACCGGCTGCGCGCCGAGGGCTTCACCGTCCGCGACGACCACGGTGAGGACCCCGACCTCATCGACATCAACGGCAGGGCCGTGGACACGTGGCGGGAGAACTACCCGTACGACCACCGGCTGGACCGCAACCAGTACGAGGTGGAGAAGTACCTGCTGCAGATCGAGCTGCTCAAGTTCCAGAACTGGCAGGCCGAGTCGGGTCACCGGCACGTGATCGTGTTCGAGGGCCGGGACGCCGCCGGCAAGGGCGGGACGATCAAGCGGTTCACCGAGTACATCAACGTGCGACAGGCCCGCGTGGTGGCGTTGATCAAGCCCACCGAGACCGAGCTGTACCAGTGGTATTTCCAGCGCTACATCAGTCATCTGCCCACCCGCGGCGAGCTCGTGATGTTCGACCGGTCCTGGTACAACCGGGCCGGCGTCGAGCGGGTGATGGGGTTCTGCACGGACGCACAGTACGAGTCGTTCATGGAGCAGGCGCCCATGTTCGAGAAGATGCTTGTGGATTCCGGCATCGGACTGACCAAGTTCTGGTTCTCCGTCACCCGGGAGGAGCAGAAGACCCGGTTCGCGATCCGTCAGCTGGACCCGGTCCGGCGGTGGAAGCTCTCCCCCATGGACCTGGAGTCCCTGGACAAGTGGGACAAGTACACCGCCGCCAAGGAGGAGATGTTCCGGCGTACCGACACCGACTGGGCACCCTGGATCACTATCAAGTCCAACGACAAGAAGCGGGCGCGCATCAACGCGATGCGCCACTTCCTCAACCAGTTCGACTACCCGGAGAAGGACCCGCAGGTCGTGTTCGACCCTGACCCGAAGATCGTCCGGCGCGGCAAGGTCGCCGTCGGGGACTGACTGAGCCCGCGAAGGAAGATCCCGCGCACCGGGCCCGTCGGGGAATGTCTGCGCGACGCCGCGCATTGCACAGGGTATGAGCCACACGAATGATCCGACCGTCATCACGCGCCTGCTCTCGGATCGCGGGCGGTGGGCCGTGGTGGGCCTGTCCTCGAATGCCGGACGCACCGCGTACGGGATCGCCGCCTACGTCCGGGACCTGGGCCACGAGATCGTCCCGGTCCATCCGAAGGCCGAGACGGTCCACGGGCAGCAGGGATACCCGGACCTGGCGTCGGTGCCCGGGGAGATCGACGTCGTGAACGTGTTCGTCAACTCGCACCTCGCGGGCGGAGTCGTCGACGAGGCCATCGCCCGGGGGGCGAAGGCCGTCTGGCTGCAGCAGGGAGTGATCGACGAGGACGCCGCCCGGCGGGCCGCGGACGCCGGCCTCGATGTGGTGATGGACACGTGCCCGGCGATCGAAGCGCCGCGGGTGGGACTGATCTGACGATCAGAATCCGGACGCGGTCAGCCCCACCATGGCGATGATGAAGACGAAGTAGAGGACCACGAGTCCCCCGAAGATGGCCAGCGAGATGAGGCCCAGCTTCTTGGCGGAGGCGCTCGCGGCCTCGGCCTCGGCGTGGTGGCCGGCCGCCCACAGCGGGTAGACGTCCGCGGCGCGGGTCATCGCGACGAACGACAGCGGCCAGAAGAACAGCAGCGAGGCCACCGCCCACCCGATGTTCGACGGCGGGCCGGGTCGGGTGGCCCCGGGGGAGCCGGTGAACGCCCCGGTGCCCTGACCCCCGTAGCCGGGGTTCTGGCCGTACGAGGGTGCGCTCTGACCGTAGGACGAGTCCTGCCAGTAGCCGGACTCCTGTCCGTGGGACTGGCCCGCCCCGAACGGGGAGTCGGAGGGGGAACCGGGGTAGCTCGGGTTCGTCATGACCGAATCGTATCCCCGGAGTGAGGTCGGCCGAAACACCCTCCTCCCGAACGGACGGCCCCCATCCGACCGGTGCCGCGCGCGCCGCCGTCAGGTCGGATGCCTGCGGAACGCCCGCGCGATCCCCGTCGACTGCCGCCCGGACAGAGTCGCGAACGGCGCGGTCTCGATGCGACGCCGGCCGCCCGAGCCCACCGTTCTCCACGTGGCGACCACTCTGCTCCTGTGCACCACCGTCCTCCGGAACACACCGTTGTTGCCGGGAACGATCAATCCGGAGTGATCAGAGTCAACCGCGTGGGACCGGTCGCCGTAGCCGAGCAGGTATTCGTCGAAGCCCGGGAGCAGGAGTACGGCATCCGCGGACCGACCCGCAGCGGCCAGCCGATCAGGCGCGCCCGGGTCCATCCAGTAGGTGGCGCCGTCGAACGACACCGCCTCCAGCCGCCCGGACACCGCCTCCAGGGCGGGGCGGACGTCTCGCAAGGGCAGTCCGGTCCACCGTCGGAAGTCCTCGGCCCGCGCGGGTCCGTGTGATCGAAGGAACCTCTCGAGCCACTCCGCGACGGCCTGCTCGCGGGTGGGTGAACGTGGGACGACCCCGTTCGCTGCCAGCCACCGATCGTGGTGGGCGAAACCGTGCACAGGACCGTCGGACCCTGTGCTGCCGGACCCTGTGTTGCCGGGCCCTGTGTTGCCGGGTCCTGTCCCTTCGGACCCCGTGCCGTCGACCTGGCTGACCAGCCCGTCGACGACGAAGAGGTACAGCAGGTGGTAGCCGCGGCCCTCAGAAACCTCCACTCCCTCCGCCCGCCAGCGATCCTGGAGCTGGGCACGGGTCCGGACACGCGTCCCGGCGATCTCCTCGAGCAGAATTCTGTGAGCGCGGGCGATTCCGTCGTCGTCGACCCCGAGCGCGGCGAGCCGCCCCACCGCGGCAGAACGGGACCGCCCCGCGGCCACCCCGACCATCCACCCGAGGTCCTCACCGGGCACGAGGTGGAGGGTGCCGCGCATGGGCCACGAACGGACGACGGACCCGTCGGCGAGGGTTGCTCGGACGTCGCTGATCGTCGCGGGCCCGCCGTCCGGACCGAGGGAGCGCAGGGCGACCGATGCGAGGACGCCGGGCAGGTCCTGCCCCTGCATGCACGCCATCCACCGCACCGCCTCGGCGGGCGAGGAGCAGCGTTCCCCCACGAGCCGCTGGGAGGCCAGGCGGAGGCGGGCGAGATCCCGGCGGGTGACCGGAGTGGTCCCGGACGCCTCCCTCACCGGGGTCAGCGGGGGGCGACGAGGAGTTGGTACTCGGGGAAGCGGATGAGGAAGCGGCGGACATAGCTGCACACCGGCCGGATCTTGTTCCCGTCCAGACGCATCCGGGTGAGGACCAGACTGACCAGCAGGCGGGCGATGCCCTGCTGACCGAAGTGCTCCTCGATGACGGTGTGGAGAAGGATGTAGACCTCGCCGTCCTTCTCGTACCCCACCAGGCCCATGAACGTCTCGCCGTCCCACAGTTCGAACCGGTCTCTATCGGTGTTGTGGACCAACACCAGTGACTCTACTCGGGACATGGGGCTCCTTCGGCAGGGTGTGTTCCCCACGTGATGCTACTCGCCGGGGTACGCTCGCCCGGCACAATTTCATACTCGTCCACACGGGAGTCCGCTTCGGAGCGCGGGCTGAGAGGACGGCCAGCCGGGTCGTCGACCGTTGAACCTGTCCGGGTCATGCCGGCGTAGGGAGCAGTGAACATCATGGGCAGAAACACGTCCACCACCAGCGCAGACACCACCTCGATCGAGGCCGTGACCTGCGGCCCCATCCATTCCAGCAGCAAGTCCTACCTCGAGGTCCGGGCCGAGGGCAGCACCCTGCGCGTGCCCGTCCGTCGGATCTCCCTGACCAACGACACGACGTTCGACGTCTACGACACCTCCGGTCCGTACACCGGGTACGCCGACGCCGGGGAGTGCCACGACCTGGCCGCAGGACTGCCGCCCACCCGCGACGGCTGGGCCCACCCGGAGGCCGCGCCCGCCTCGGCGGAGGACCCCACGCCGGTGCGGACCCAGCTGGCCTGGGCCCGCGCGGGCCACATCACCCCGGAGATGCGCTTCATCGCCGCGCGGGAGGGGATCGACGTCGAGGTGGTGCGGACCGAGGTGGCGGCCGGCCGCGCCGTCATCCCGGCCAATCACCGCCACCCGGAGAGCGAGCCGATGATCATCGGCAAGCGCTTCCTGACCAAGATCAACGCCAACATCGGCAACTCCGCGGTCACCAGCTCGATCGCGGAGGAGGTCGAGAAGATGGTGTGGGCCTCCCGGTGGGGCGCGGACACCATCATGGACCTGTCCACCGGGCGGGACATCCACGAGACCCGCGAGTGGATCATGCGCAACTCCCCCGTTCCCGTGGGGACCGTGCCGATCTACCAGGCACTGGAGAAGGTGGGCGGTGATCCGACCGCGCTGACCTGGGAGCTCTACCGCGACACCGTCATCGAGCAGTGCGAGCAGGGCGTGGACTACATGACCGTCCACGCGGGCGTGCTCCTGCGGTACGTCCCGCTCGCCGCCAAGCGCGTCACCGGGATCGTCTCGCGCGGAGGTTCGATCATGGCGGCGTGGTGCCTGGCGCACCACCGCGAGTCGTTCCTCTACACCCACTTCGCCGAGCTCTGCGAGATCCTCGCGCGCTATGACGTGACGTTCTCCCTCGGGGACGGCCTGAGGCCCGGATCGATCGCGGATGCCAACGACGAGGCCCAGTTCGCCGAGCTCCGCACGCTGGGTGAGCTCACCGGGATCGCCAAGCGCCACGGCGTCCAGGTGATGATCGAGGGCCCCGGACACGTGCCGATGCACATGATCGTGGAGAACGTGCGGCTCGAGGAGGAGTGGTGCGAGGAGGCGCCCTTCTACACGCTGGGGCCGCTGGCCACGGACATCGCACCGGGTTACGACCACATCACCTCCGCCATCGGCGCCGCGCGGATCGCGGAGGCGGGTACGGCGATGCTCTGTTACGTCACTCCCAAGGAGCACCTGGGCCTGCCCGATCGCGACGACGTCAAGACCGGCGTGATCACCTACAAGATCGCCGCGCACTCGGCGGATCTGGCCAAGGGGCACCCCGGCGCACAGAGACGGGACGACGCGCTGAGCACCGCGCGGTTCGAGTTCCGGTGGAGGGACCAGTTCGCCCTGGCGCTCGACCCGGACACCGCGCTGGCGTACCACGACGCGACTCTGCCCGCCGAGCCCGCCAAGACCGCCCACTTCTGCTCGATGTGCGGTCCCAAATTCTGCTCGATGCGGATCTCCCAGGACATCCGGGACTACGCGGCCGAGCACGGGATGGAGACGGTCGAGGCGATCGAGGCGGGGATGGCGGAGAAGTCGGCGGAGTTCGCCGAACAGGGCTCCCGCGTCTACCTGCCGATCAGTCAGCACTGACCTTCCACAGGGCGTCCGACCCCCCGCGAGTCGGCCCAGCCCGCGAGTCGGCCCAGCCCGCGACGAGACGCGGCCCGGGTGTACCTACACCCGGGCCGTGTCGTGGGTGCCGCTCAGGCGTCGCGGCGCAGGGTGATTACCAGACCCGCGACCCACAGGGCCACGCAGACCGCCGCGTACCACGCGAACGCCGGCCACTCGCCCCACGTGATGAACCCGCGCGCGGTCTCACCCTGGGTCCAGAAGTCGCCGTTGGCGAACGGCATCCAGCCGGCGATGTCCTGCCCCACCCGGGGGATCAGGGAGACCATGCCCTCCAGCGCCAGCGTCCACACCAGGAACAGCGAGATGGTGCCGGCGGCGTTGCGCATGATGTACGCCAGGCCCATCACGGCGAGGGTGCCCACCGCCGCGTAGACGGGGAACCGCACGAGGTACGTCAGCCCGTCGCCCGAGAACGGGGTCCACGAGTCCAGACCGGACAGCGCCCCCGCGGCCAGCAGCGAGACCACCACCGCCACGGCGGTCACGACCATCGACATCACGGTGAACAGCGCCGTCTTGGCGAGCACCGCCGGCCACCGCGACGGTGAGGCGAGGAAGGTGGCCTTGTTCGTGTGGTAGCGGTACTCGCCGGTCACGGCGACGATCGCGGCGATCCACGCGAGGATGACGGTGAAGGCGCCGACTCCCAGGATCGCGAACAGCGGATCTCCCCCGCCGCCGGGTTCCCCGACGATCGGGTCCCCCGCCGAGGGCTGCTCGAACTGGCCGATGATCACGGCCAGGCCGAGGGCGAGGGCGATCCCCAGGCCGTACAGCCAGTAGGCGCTCTTGGTGGTGGTGACCTTGATCCACTCGGACTTCAGCAGGTTCATCGGGTGGTCTCCTGACCGTGGTACTCGACGTCCTGGTCGGTGAGCGCCATGAAGGCCTCCTCGAGCGACGCCCGCTTCTCGTGTAGTTCGTGGACGGTGATCCCCAGACTCGCGGCGAGGTCACCGACCCGGGGGGCGGGCAGCCCCTCCACGAGGAACACTCCGGCCTCGGGGTCGAACGTGGCGGTGATCCCCTCCTCCCGGGCGGCGGCCGTGAACTCGTCGACGTGCGGTGTCCGGAGGAGGACGGAGGACGTGGCCGCGGAGAGGAACTCCTCGACGGACGTCTGGGCGCGGAGCACCCCCCGACCGATGACGACGAGGTCCTGGGCCGTCTGTGCCATCTCCGACAGCAGGTGGCTCGACACGAGCACCGTCCGGCCCTCGGCGGCGCGGGCGTGCATGAAGCGGCGGATCCAGAGGATGCCCTCGGGGTCGAGACCGTTGACCGGTTCATCGAAGAGCAGCACCTCGGGGTCGCCGAGCATGGCGGTGGCCAGCCCGAGTCGCTGGCGCATTCCCAGCGAGTACCCGCCCACCTTGCGGCCGGCCACGTCGCTCAGACCGACCAGCGACAACACCTCGTCGACGCGGGTGGCCGGCAGACCACCCGCGGCGGCGATCATCTTCAGGTGTGCGCCCGCGGACCGGTTGGCGTGGGTCCAGGACGCGTCGAGCAGGCACCCGACGGTGTGGGTGGGCCGCTCGAGTTCCCGGTAGCGCCGGCCGTTGATCAGCGCCTCACCCGAGGTGGGGGTGTCCAGGCCGACGATCATCCGCATGGTGGTGGACTTCCCGGCCCCGTTCGGGCCGAGAAAGCCGGTGACGACGCCCGGCCGCACCACGAAGCTCAGGTCCTCGACCGCCGTAGCGGCGCCGAAGCGTTTGGTGAGATTGCGTACCTCGATCATGGTCTCCAGTGTGCCTGCCGGGGCGCGGGAAGCGGGCTCCTCCCACTCAGCTCCCGTACAGGTGTGTCAGGGCTTACCCTCGTCCCATGGATGACGCCCGCCCAGATCCCGGTCCCGAACTCCCGTCGATCCGTGCCTCGGACCACGAGCGTGAGGCGACGGCGAGGTTCCTCCAGCAGTCCTACTCGGAAGGGCGCCTGACCCTCGCCGAGTTCGACGAGCGGACCACCAAGGCCTACGGGGCCCTCTTCCAGTCCGACCTGGCCGAGCTCACCCGCGACCTGTCCCCCACCCGTCGCGACGGTGGGGCCGCGCCCGCGGCGCACCACGGGGCGGCACCCGCACGCAGGGTCACCGGCGGGAGCGGTCCGTCGACGTCCCTGGCGTTCAT
>NZ_JAALEE010000144.1:0-15427 GCF_014145265.1 Dietzia sp. CW19
ACCCGTGGTCGGTCCGCCGTCCTGCGCCTCGGCGGCCAGCGCCTCCCTGAGCCGGACCAGCGCCCCCAGGGCGAGGTCCGGGTCGGGCGCGCGCGAGAGCGCCCACAGCATCGGGACCGCGTCCTCGTCGGTCCACCCCAGGTAGTCCAACCAGTCCCCGGCGCGCTGGTCGAGCAGTCCGAGCCTGCCCGGGCTGGGCACCCTGGACCGCGACGACTCCATGCTCACCTCGACCGTCCGGTCACAACGCGAGGTAGTTGCGGAGCTCGTACGGGGTCACCTCGTTGCGGTACTCCCGCCATTCACGCCGCTTGTTGCGCAGGAAGAACTCGAACACGTGCTCGCCGAGCGCCTCGGCGACGAGCTCCGACTCCTCCATGGCGTCGAGGGCCTGCTCCAGGCTCCCCGGCAGGTCCGTGTAGCCCATCGCACGCCGCTCGCGCCGGCTCATGGTCCACACGTCGTCCTCGGACTCCGGCGGCAGCTCGTAGCCCTCCTGGACGCCCTTGATCCCGGCGGCGATCATCACCGCGTACGCGAGGTACGGGTTGCACGCCGAGTCCGGGCTCCGCACCTCGATGCGCCGCGAGGAGGCCTTGTTGGGCGTGTACATGGGGACCCGCACCAGCGCCGAGCGGTTGGCGCGGCCCCAGGTGGCGGCGGTGGGGGCCTCGCCGCCGCCGATGAGCCGCTTGTAGGAGTTGACCCACTGGTTGGTGACGGCCGAGAACTCCGGCGCGTGACGCAGGATGCCCGCCACGAACGACTTCGCCGTGGTGGACATCTGGTACTCGTCGTCCGCGTCGTGGAACGCGTTGGTGTCGCCCTCGAACAGGCTCATGTGCGTGTGCATGGCCGAACCCGGGTGGTCCCGGAGGGGCTTGGGCATGAACGACGCCCACACCCCGTTGTTCATGGCCACCTCCTTGACGATGTAGCGGAAGGTCATGATGTTGTCCGCCATGCTCAGTGCGTCGGCGTAGCGCAGGTCGATCTCCTGCTGCCCCGGTGCCCCCTCGTGGTGGGAGAACTCCACCGAGATTCCCATCGCCTCCAGCGCCTCGATCGCGTGACGCCGGAAGTGCGGGGCGGAGTCGTGCACGGCCTGGTCGAAGTACCCGCCGTTGTCCGTCGGAACCGGCTCGGCACCGTTGGTGTCGAGGTCTTTGAAGAGGAAGAACTCGATCTCCGGGTGCACGTAGCAGGAGAAGCCGAGGTCGGCGGCCTTGTTGAGCTGGCGGCGCAGCACGTGGCGCGGATCGGCCCAGCTCGGGCTGCCGTCGGGGTTGAAGACGTCGCAGAAGATGCGCGCCGAGTGCTGGCCACCGTCGGCGTGGGCCCACGGCAGGACCTGGAACGTCGAGGGGTCGGGCTTGGCGACCGTGTCCGCCTCCGACACCCGCGAGAACCCCTCGATGGCGGAGCCGTCGAAGCCGATCCCCTCCCCGAACGCCCCCTCGAGCTCTGCCGGGGCGACGGCCACTGACTTCAAGGTCCCGAGAACGTCGGTGAACCAGAGCCGGACGAACCGGATGTCGCGCTCTTCCAAGGTCCTCAGAACGTACTCCTGCTGGCGGTTCATGCCGTCCAACCTAGTGCCTGTCGTGTTACGAGCGTGTGACATCGGGTCCCCGACACGCCCACCTGGGCCCCCGCCCGTGGGCCTCCCGCCCCATGGCCTGCCGAGCCACGCCGCCCGGCTCGTGGCACACTCGTCGGCGACGGCCGCGTCCGTCACCGCCCCCTGTCCACCCGGGGACCGGCCATCCCGCCGGCCTCGAGGTCACCGTAGGAAGGCCACACCGCAATGAGCGACAACCCCGACACCCCGGTCTACGGTTCCGGCGGCACCCCGGACGCCGGACCCCGGGGTCTGACGCGGGTGACCCGGATCCACCACCTGGCCGAACTCAAGGCCGCGGGGGAACCCTGGCCGATGCTCACCGCCTACGACTTCGTCTCCGCGCGCGTGTTCCAGGAGGCCGGGATCCCGGTTCTCCTGGTCGGGGACTCGGCGGCCAACGTGGTCTACGGGTACGACACCACGGTCCCCGTCACCGAGGACGAGATGATCCCGCTGGTGCGGGCCGTGACCCGGGGGGCGCCGAAGGCACTGGTCGTGGCCGATCTGGTGTTCGGTAGTTACGAGGCCTCCCCGGTGCAGGCCGTGGCCGCCGCCACGCGGATGATGAAGGAGGGCGGCGCCCAGGCCGTCAAGCTCGAGGGCGGCGTGCGGATGGCCCCACAGATCCGGGCGATCGTGGACGCCGGGATCCCCGTGATGGCCCACATCGGCTTCACCCCCCAGTCGGTCAACGGCCTGGGGGGCTTCCGCGTCCAGGGGCGCGGGGACGCCGCCGACGAGCTGCGGGCCGACGCCCGCGCCGTGCAGGAGGCCGGGGCCTTCTCCGTCGTCATGGAGATGGTCCCCGCCGACCTCGCCCGCGAGGTCACCGCGGAGCTGGACATCGCCACGGTCGGCATCGGCGCCGGGAACGGGTGCGACGCGCAGGTGTTGGTGTGGCAGGACATGGCGGGCCACGGCACCGGACGGACGGCCAGGTTCGTCAAGCGCTACGCCCGCCTCGCCGAGACGCTGCGCGACGCCGCCCGGGAGTACGGCGACGAGGTCCGTTCGCGCGAGTTCCCCGGCCCGGACCACTCCTTCTGACGGCGCGGTCAGCCTCGATGAGCCAGCAGACCACGCTCCGCACCCCGTACCCGCGGATCGAGCCGTACGAGACCGGCACGCTCGACGTGGGCGACGGTCAGCACCTCTACTGGGAGTGCTCGGGAGACCCGGACGGTTCCCCCGTGCTGTTCGTCCACGGCGGTCCCGGCGGCGGGACCACCCCGGAGCACCGCCGGATGTTCGACCCCGCGTCCTACCGCATCATCCTGGTGGATCAGCGCGGCTGCGGCCGGAGTGCGCCGCACGTCGCCGACGGCGCGGACCTCGCCGTCAACACCACGTGGCATCTCACCGCCGACCTCGAGCGTCTGCGCGAGGCCCTGGGGATCGAGCGCTGGCTCGTGTTCGGCGGCTCGTGGGGGACGACGCTCGCGCTGGCCTACGCGCAGGAGCACCCGGATCGCGTCCGCGGCCTGGTCCTGCGAGGGATCTTCCTCTGCCGGCCGTCGGAGATCGACTGGTTCTACCGGGGCGGCGCCGCCCACCTCTTCCCCGACGCGTGGGAGGGCTACCTCGCGCCGCTCGTGGCCGCCGAGGGAGCCGACGCGGTCCACCGGGCGGGCTTCGACCACGTGGCCGCCTACCACCGCCTCCTGCACTGCGGTGATCCGGCGATCGAGATCGGGGCAGCGCGAGCGTGGACGAGGTGGGAGACCACGACGTCCACGCTGCTCCCCCGTCCCGGGACCGGGGACGACGACGAGGCCGACAGGTTCGCCCTGGCGTTCGCCCGCATCGAGAACCACTACTTCGTCAACGACGCGTTCCTCGACGGCCGCGCCATCCTGGACCGCATGGACAGGATCTCGCACCTGCCCGCGGTGATCGTCCACGGGCGTTACGACGTGGTCTGCCCGGTCACGAGCGCGTGGGAACTGCACGCGGCCTGGCCGGGCTCCGAGCTGCACATCGTCCCCGACGCCGGGCACGCGATGGCCGAACCGGGCACCACACATCACCTGCTCGAGGCCACCGACCGCTTCCGACCCTGAACCCGCCTCCCACCCCGGCGAGGATGGTCGGGTCAGATCACCCCGAAGTGGCGGGAGACGGCCACCGTGCCCTTCTGGTAGCCGGACGGGAACAACCGGACGAGCGCGTCGATCACGTACGCGTCCGGGCCCACCAGCACCCTCGCTCGGCGCCGTTCGACGCCGTCGAGGATCACCCGCGCGGCCGTCGACGCCTCCGTGCGCGCGAACTTGGCGTCGAAGATCGTGGCGAAGGTCGCGCTGTCCAGGCCCTCGGCCGCGCCGGCGCTCCTGGCGACCGCGGTCCTGATGCCCCCGGGGTGGACGCAGGTGACCTCCACCGGGTGGCCGGCGGCGAGCATCTCCATCCGCAGGGACTCGGTGAACTGTTGCACCGCGGCCTTGGCCGCGTTGTAGGCGTTCTGGGTGGGCACCGAGAGGATCGCGAAGATGCTGGAGATGTTGACGATGTGCCCGTCCCCGGAGGCGATGAGGTGCGGCAGGAACTCCTTCGTGCCGTGGACGACCCCCCAGTAGTCCACGTCCATCACCCGGGCGATGTCCTTGTACCCGGATTGTTCGACCGACCCGGTGAACGCGATGCCGGCGTTGTTGACGACGAGGTTGACCACGCCGAACTGGTCGACCACCCGGCCCGCGTACTCCGCGACGGCGGCCTGCTCCGTGACGTCGAGCCGGTTGGAGTGCACCTCCACCGAGGACTCCGCCTCCACCAGCCCCACCGTCTCGGCCAGTCCGTCGACGTCGACGTCGCTCAGCGCCAACCGGGCTCCCCGGCGCGCCGCCTCACGTGCGAGTTCGCGACCGATGCCGGAACCGGCACCGGTGATGACGACGACCTTGCCGTCCATCCGCCAGCGGGGACGGCGGGCGGTCAGCCCACCCAGCGCCGCCATCGCCTTTCCGATCGGGGCGCTCACCGGAGTGCCCCCTGCCCGGTCGGCACCGCGGCGGGTTCGTCGATCGCGGTCCGGCGGTAGGCGCTCAGGTCGAACTCCCTCGTCTGGTTGCGGTAGCAGAAGGTGAAATCGGGCCACACGGCCGGGGCGTTGCCCTTGGCGTCCAGGTACCAGCTCTTGCAGCCGGTCACCCAGACGGTCTCCCCGGTGTTCTCGCGGAGTTCGCGGTTGTAGGCGTTCTGGACCGCCTCGCGGACCTCCACCGTCTGCAGACCGCGGTCACGCATACTGCGGATCGCGTCCACCAGGTAGTTCAGCTGGGACTCGATCATGTAGATCATCGACGAGTGACCGAGACCCGTCGCGGGACCCATCAGGACGAACAGGTTGGGGTACCCCGCGACCGTGGTGCCCTTGTACGCCTCCATCCCCTCGCTCGACCACTTGTCCGCGAGGGTCCGGCCTGCCGCGTCCCGGACGCGCTCGAAGAACGGGGAGTCCGTGACGTGGAACCCGGTGGCCACCACCAGCACGTCCGCCGGGTGCTCGGCGCCGTCCGAGGTGACGATCCCGCCCTCGGTCACCCGGCTGATGGGAGTGGTCACCACGTCGACGTTCCGCCGGGTCAACGCGCGGTACCAGGTGTTGGACAGCAGGATGCGCTTGCACCCGATCTCGAAGTTCGGGGTCAGCTTGCGCCGGAGACCCGGGTCGCGCACCGACAGGGCCAGGTGCGCGCGCCCGATCGCCTTGATCGGGGCGAGGGCCGCACGGGTCCGGGTCAGTCCCACCACCTGGAACTCGCGGCTGGTGTACTGGAGCGCCCGGACGGCGCGCTGGAGACCGGGGACCCTGCGGTAGAGGGCCCTCTCGAACCCCGGGTACTCCCGGTCGATCCGGGGCAGAACCCAGGGAGCGGTGCGCTGATAGACGTCCAGATGCTCCACGGTCGGGGCGATGGACGGCACCACCTGGACGGCGGAGGCGCCGGTACCGATCACCGCGACGCGTCGACCGGCCAGGGGCACCGAATGGTCCCAGCGGGCCGTGTGGAAGACGGGGCCGGCGAAGTCGTCGATCCCGTCGATCTCCGGGAGCCGGGGTTCACACAGCGCGCCGACCCCCAGGACCAGGACCCTCGCGTCGTACTCCCCTGCCGTCGTGCTCACCGCCCACCGCCCGCGGGTCTCGTCGAAGCGCGCGGCGGTGACCTCCACGCCGAACCTGATCTTCTCCCGTACGCCGGTGTCGTGGGTGACGCGGCGGATGTAGTCGTAGATCTCGCCCTGCGGGGAGAACGCTCGCGACCACCCCGGGTTGAGGGCGAAAGAGTAGGAGTACAGGTGGGAGGGCACATCGCACGCCGCCCCCGGGTAGGAGTTGTCCCGCCACGTGCCGCCCACGTCGGAACCCCGCTCGACCACGATCACGTCGTCGACTCCGTCCTCGGCGAGTCTGATGGCCGCCCCGAGACCGGAGAAACCGGCCCCCACGACGAGGACGTCGACGGTTGTCGTCTGATCCACTTCTTCTCCCAACGACGAGCATGTGATCGGAACCACTGGGATCTTACCCGCAAGTAAGTCCGGGGAGTGGCGGGCCGGTCGGGACGAGGGGGACGCCGTGTTCACCCGGGACTGATACAACCAGTCCATGACGATCAGCGAGACGGTGGAGATCGAGAGCAAGTTCGAGGTCGGGCCCGACACTCCGGTCCCCGCCGCGAGCGCATTCGCCCCGCTGGTGGCGGACGACCCGGTGGTGCACGAGCTCTCCGCCACGTACTACGACACCGCCGACCTCTCCCTCACCCGCCACAAGGTCACGCTCAGACGCCGCACCGGCGGTGACGACGCGGGGTGGCACCTCAAACTCCCGTCCGAGGCGGGACGGGTGGAGCTGCGGCTCCCGCTGGATCACGGAGACGACGTCCCCGACGAGTTCGTCGCCGCGGTGGCGGGACTGGTCCGCCGCCGACCTCTCGCGCCCGTGGCCCGCGTGGACAACCGGAGGCACGTCGTGCTCCTGCGCGACGGGGAGGGGACCGCCGTCGTGGAGTTCTGTGACGACCACGTCACGACGGATTCCCTCGTCGCCGAGGGCGCAACCGCGGGCGCCGCCGGGGACTGGCGGGAGTGGGAGGTCGAACTGGTCGATCCGTCGCAGCCCCGGGCTCGGGACCATCTCGCCGCCGTGGCCACCGCGTGCACCTCGGCCGGGGCCAGGACCTCGTCGTCGTCGTCCAAACTCGCCCGCGCCATCGGCCCCCTCCCCGACCCTCCGGACAGGGGCGTCTCCGCCGTGAGGGACGCCCTGCGCGAGGACCTCCACCGGGTACTCGACCACGACCCGGCCGCCCGACGCGTGACGATGGTGGGGGTCCACCAGATGCGGGTGGCGGTCCGCGGTCTCCGCAGCACGATCAGCTCGTTCGCCGAGGAGCTCGAGGCGGAGACCGGACACACGGACATCGACCTGGCCGCGGTGCTCGAGGAGCTCAAGGTGCTCGCCGCGGTCCTGGGCAAGGTGCGCGACATCCAGGTGGTCGAGCACCGGCTCGGGGAGCTGGCGGCCGGGTACCCGGAGGACGTGGTGAGCACGCTGACCAGGCAGCGGCTCCGCGTCGAGCTCGGGGCGGAGGAGCGGCGGGCCGGCGCGCGGGTGACGGCCGCACTGGGTTCCGAGCGGTACCTCGACCTGCTCGACCGGCTCCACCTGCTCGTCGAGCTCGCCGGCACCGGGCCCGAGGTCGGGTCGTCTGACGGGTCCGTGCTGGGACCGACCTCGAAGAAGCGCAGGCGCGAGGCCGAGGACATGATCCTGCGTGGGGTGGACCGGCAGTTCGCCAAGTTCACCAAGGCCCGCACCCGCACCGAACGCGACCTCGAGTCGCTCGAGTTGACCCTGGCCCAGCGGGAGGAGCTGACCCACGTCGTCCGCAAGCGCGCCAAGGCCCTGCGGCGCAACGTCGGCGCCCTACGGGAGTCGGACGGGCTGACCGTCGCCCCGCTACGCACCGCCTGCCAGCGACTGCACACGGTGCTCGGAGACGTCCAGGACAGCGTGACCGCCCGGAGGTGGATCCGGCGGATCGCGAGGCGGGCGGAGTCCGCGGGCGAGTCGACGTTCGGATTCGGGGTGCTCTATGAGCACGAACGCGGATTCTCCGAGCGCGCGCTCGACGGGTTCGAGAACGACGCGGCCACCGTCACCGCGGCCTACCGCGAACTGTCGGAGTCCCGGCGCGCGGCGCGACGGCGGAAGAAGAAGAGCACCAAGAAATAGGGCGGCGGCGAGCAGTGCCGCCCGGCCACGACGGGCGCCCCACGGGGTTCCCGGTGGGGCGCCCGGGGCTGAGTCCGGCCGGTCTCAGCGCTCCCGGTCTCAGTCCTTCTCGTCCTCGGCGTCCCACGCCTCGTTGCGGGACTTCGCCTTGGCCAGCGCCGCCTCCGCCTCACCGCGGGTGGCGTAGGGACCCATGCGGTTGTCCCAGTTGGTCACCTTCCCCTGGACCGCCTTGCCCAGGGCGATGTCGTAATACCACTGCTCTTCCGTCACGACGGACCTCCCGGGTTCGCTCGGCGTTCCTGTGTCCCGAGCCTACTCGCGGCGGGGTCCGGGATTCCCCGGTTACGGGCGTGTCGTCGCCGAGTCCCCGGGCCCGGCATGGGGCTTGGCGTCACCGAACGGCTCGTCTCGCCGCCGGACCGCCTCCCGGAAGCCGTCGGCCGCAGCCCTCGCCTGGAAGGCGTATCCCTCCGGGGTGTGGCGGGCGATCCCGTCGAAGACGGTGCTGATCATGCCTGAATTGGCCACCCCCTGGGCCAGCAGGGCACTGTTCAGCGCCAGCTTGGCCATCACGAGCTGGTTGACCGGCATCCGCGCGATCCGCCCGACGAGGTCCTCGGTGCGGTCGTCCAGTTCCTCCGGCGGAGGTGCGTCGATCGCGAGCCCCCAGTCATGCGCCTGCCGCCCCGTGATGAGGTCGCCGGTGAACAGCAGGCGTTTGGCGCGTTGGTCGCCGAGCCGGTGCGCCCACATCCCGGACGCCGGGATGCCCCAGACCCGGGCGGGCGGGTACCCGATCCGGGTGTCGTCGGCGCAAATGATCAGGTCGGCGAACAACGCGATGTCGGTGCCGCCCGCCACGGCGAATCCGTGCAACTTGGCCACCGTGGGTTTGTTCGCGTGCAGGAGGCTGGAGAATCCGCGGTTGAACCTGCTCATCATCGCGTAGTCGACCATCGGGTCCCACGTGACGCGCGGGTCGTGGTTGCGGGCCTGGACGCCCGGATCGAGCACGGATCCGCCGGCCTCGCCTGAGGCGTCGGATGGGTCGGATGGGTCGCCTGCGTCGCGGGCCATCCCCTCGGCGAAGATCGACAGGTCGTAGCCGCCACAGAACCCCTTCCCTCGCCCGGACAGGAGGATCACGTGAACCGCCGGGTCGAGGTCGGCGCGCTCGACGGCGGACGCGAGTTCGACCGGGGTGTCGCTCGTGATGGCGTTACCGTGCTCGGGGCGGTCGAAGGTGATCCGGGCGATCGCCCCGGTCACCTCGTAGGTCAGGGTGCGGTAATCGGTGTTCATCTGCCCGTCTCCTCTGTGGCCTGTGCCTGTCCGAAGGAGCCGTGACGCCCGGCTCCGTCGGCGAACCGCGCCGCGCCCGCGACCGCCCCGGCCTGCAGCGAGATCAGGCCGTGGTCATACTCGTTCCTGATCGCCGCCTCCTCGTCGAGGCCCTCCTGTTCCAGCAGCGACAGCCGGTCCCGTCGCATGCACTCCTGGGGGAACCGCGAGATCTCGGTGGCCAGGTCGATGGCTGCCGTCAACGCCGTGCCGTCGGCCACCACCCGGTTCACCAGACCGATGTCCAAGGCCTCTGAAGCACTCACCGGGCGGCCGGTGAGCACGAGGTCCATCGCGCGGCTCGTGCCGATGAGGCGCGGCAGGCGGACGGTCCCGCCATCGATGAGGGGCACTCCCCAGCGGCGGCAGAAGACGCCCAGCACCGCGCTCTCCTCCGCGACCCGCAGATCGGCCCACAGTGCGAGTTCGAGGCCGCCGGCCACCGCGTGGCCCGACAGGGCAGCGATGACCGGTTTGCCCAGTCGGAGCCTCGTCGGCCCCATGGGACCGTCCCCGTCCGCGGCGACCCGGTTCCCCGCGTCGCCCGCGATCGCCTTGAGGTCGGCACCTGCGCAGAAGGTCCCGTTCTCGCCGTGCAGCACGGCCACGGAGGAGCCGGGGTCCGCGTCGAAGGCCCGGAACGCGTCGGCGAGCGCCTGCGCGGTGGGCCTGTCGACGGCGTTGCGGACGTCCGGTCGGTCGATGCCGATCACGGTCACCGGGCCCTGAATCGAGACCGTCACGCCCGGGACGTTCTCCACGGCCCTCACCCGACCTTCGGGGTGACGCGGTCGAGAATCGCGGTGGTGTCCACGCCGGTCGGCAGCGTGCCGAGGACATCCCCGCGATCGGCCCCCAGCCTGCTGACGAGGAAGGCGTCGGCGACCGCCGGGTGGCCGTGGCGGAGCAGCAGGTAGCCCTGCAGGATCATCGCCATGTCCCCGACCACCCGGCGCGCGACGTACTGCGCCTCCTCGGGCCGCCCGGCGGCGACGGCGGTCAACGTCCCGCCCAGGCGATCGACGTCGCCGTCGAGTCGGGAGTCCGCACCGCGCACGGACGAGACCGTGTCGAGGAAGGTCTCGACCGTCTCCGGCTGCTTCGCCATGGCCCGCAGCACGTCCAGAGCCGCGACGTTGCCCGAGCCCTCCCAGACCGACAGCAGTGGAGCCTCCCGGTAGAGCCTCGGCATCCGGGAGTCCTCCACGTACCCGTTGCCGCCCAGACACTCCAGGGCCTCCGCCGCGTGGATCGGCCCGCGCTTGCACACGTGGTACTTGCTGACGGCGAGGCCGATCCGTCGGAGGGCGTCGGCCTCCCGGTCTCCCGCGTCGGCCAGGTCGGTGAGTTCGGCGAGCCAGAGCGCGACCGTCGTCGACGCCTCGGCCTCCACCGCGAGGTCGGCCAGCACGTTGCGCATCAGCGGCTGGTCGATGAGGGCCGCCCCGAAGGCCCGGCGGTGCATCGCGTGGTGGACGGCGTTCGCGACCCCGACCCGCATTCCGGTGGCGGTACCGAGTGTGCAGTCGAGTCGGGTCATGTTGACCATCTCGATGATCGTCGCGACGCCCCGGCCCTCGTCCCCGACGATCCAGCCGGTCGTCTGGTCGTACTCGACCTCGCTGCTGGCGTTCGACCGGTTGCCGAGCTTGTCCTTGAGACGCTGCAGCAGGAAGGGGTTGCGCGAGCCGTCGGGCAGGACCCGCGGGACGCAGAAACACGTGAGCCCACCCGGTGCCTGCGCGAGGACCAGGAAGAGATCGGACATCGGTGCGGAGGTGAACCACTTGTGCCCGGTGATCGAGTACGTCCCGTCGGAGTTCCGGGTCGCGTGGGTGGTGTTGGCGCGGACGTCCGACCCGCCCTGCTTCTCGGTCATCGACATCCCCGCCGTCAGACCCCGCTTGGTGGCCGGCGGCGCCAGAACCGGGTCGTAGACGGCACTCGTCAGCAGCGGTTCGAACGTCGCGGCGAGGTCGGGGGCGCGGCGTAGCGCCGGCACCACCGCGTAGGTCATCGAGATCGGACACCCGTGACCCGCGTCCGTCTGCCCCCACACACTCGTCTTGGCCGCGCGCACCAGATGGGGGTTGGGCCTGGGGTCCGCCCACGGGGCGCCGTGCAGACCGAACCCGACGGCGCGACGCATCAGCTCGTGGTAGGCCGGATCGTAGTCGACCTCGTCGATCCGGTTCCCGTACCGATCGTGCGTCCGGAGGACCGGAGGGTTGGCCTCCGCGCGGTCGCCCCACCCGAGGGCGTCGGCGGTCCCGGCGAGTCGGCCGACCTCGTGCAGTTCGTCCACCGCGTGTCCCGCCCCGGCCCGGGAGAGCGCCTCCAGGATCACCGGCTGCTCGGCAGCGTCGTACCCCACCAGGGGCGGGACCTGGTTTGTCACCGTGTGCGTCACCATGGACGGAGTATTACATAACTCCTGCGGTCAGATCTAGAGTGTAATAGTCATCGATCCGCCCGGACCGGACCGCATCCCGCACGGTCAGGTGCCCGCGCCCAGGACGCCGTTCGCGAAGCGGCCGAAATCGGTACGGAATCGCTGATAGGACTCGCGGAGACGCTCACCGGGCCAGTCGGCGGGCAGCAGCTCCGCGGGGAGGAGCGGGTCGTGCAGGATGTGCCTGACCGTCGCGGCCGCCACCTCGAAACGCGTGGACATCTCGTCGGCGTGTTCGGCCGCGGCGAGAAGGGCCGCTCCGTCGCGTGCCCATCCCGCGGGGTCGAACAGGCGTGAGGTCAGGGCGTCGACGTCGCCGGCGGGGACACAGGAGAACTCCTCCGACCTGGCCGTCAATGCATCAGAACGGACGACGTCGAGGTTGGCGGGCCGGAGCCACACCCCCTCGCGCAGCTCCGCGTACCGGAGCCCGGTCAGTTCGGATCGGGTCGCCAGACGTGTCGCCGCGTCGGCCGGGACCGTGACGACCTGCATCGACCACTGACGGTCCCAGGGCTTCAGGGAGGGCGAGATCGCCGCATCCTGCCGCTCCTGCCTCGAGATGAGACGGGGCGAGAGTCGGTACACCCCCCGGTCCCGCTCGAGGTCACCCGAGGCGACCATCCTGGTCAGGGCGACGCGCACGGCCGATTCCTGGAACCCGAGCCGCACGGCCACGTCGACGATGCCCGCCGCCGTCGACTCCGCGGGGTGCGCACCGAGAAGGGCACTGAGCACGGCCGACCGCGCGGGGAGCTTCATCGGGCGTGCGGGCGCGGGCATGGTCGGAATGATATCCGCGCTGGCCTCCACGGCCGCAGGCGATCAGCAGCCCCGAACAGGCGTCACGTGGACGGCCGCGGGGAGGGGCCGGGGCGAACGAGCCGGCCTGTAAGCCGGATCCTGTGCCCTCCGCGTACGGAGGGCGACGACCATCCATCTGGGCACACCGTCACCGGGTACCTCGAGCGGTCCACCCGCGGACTCGGGCGAGCAGCCCTTCCGTGCATCGCTGCACTCCATCCGCGCAGCCGCACCGCGGGCGGTGCGGCCTTCGACCTTGCTCCGGGTGGGGTTTACCGAGCCGCCCCGGTCGCCCGGGGCGCTGGTGCGCTCTTACCGCACCGTTTCACCCTTACCGCGCCCGCAGGCGCGGCGGTCTGTTTTCTGTGGCACTGTCCCGCGGGTCACCCCGGGTTGCCGTTAACAACCACCCTGCTCTGTGGAGTCCGGACTTTCCTCGGACCGGGGCCTTGCGCCTGATGGCGCCGGTTCCCCCGCCCGCGGCCGTCCGGCCGACTCGTTCGCCCTGGGGAGTCTAGTCGAGGTGCGAGGTGTCGTTGACCAGGTGCACCGACGTCGGCCCGTCCGGGTAGAAGCGCACGTCCGACACCGAGGCCAGATCCAGGTGGAGCCGGAAGAGGAGCTCGTCGCCGGCATCCAGAGCGGCGCGGATCGCCATCTTGATGGGGGTGACGTGGCTGACCACCGCCACCACGCCGCCCGGGCTCTCCTCGACGATCCGGCGCAGGCCCCGTTCGACCCGGGCGCGGACCACGGCGAAGCTCTCGCCCCCGGGTGGAGGCACGGCGGTGTCCGACATCCAGCGTGCGTGCAGTTCGGGGTCCTGCTCGGCGGCCTCGGAGAAGGTCAGGCCCTCCCACTGCCCGAAGTCGGTCTCGATGAGGTCGTCCGCGACCACCAGTGGGACCCCCGCCGCCTCGGCGGCGCGCTCGGCCGTGCCCAGACACCTGCGCAGGGGGGACGAGACCACGGCGGACAGCTCCGGGATTCGCGCCAGGCGGTCGGCGGTCCGTTCGGCCTGCACGACCCCCAGGTCGGTGAGGTCGGGGTCGCCCTGGCCGGAATAGCGACGGTCCACCGAGAGCGGGGTCTGGCCGTGGCGGGCTAGCACGATCCGGGTGGGCCTCCCGGCGGCCCCCGTCCAGCCCGGACCGCCGCTCACGAGTTGTCCGTGCGGACCACGATCACGCCGCACTCCGGGCAGGTCAGGACCTCGTCGGCGGGAGCGGTCCGGAACGCGGACACCGTGGTGCGGTCGAGATCCATCGCGCACGCCGAGCACCGGCCGCCGTTGAGGATCGCCGCGCCCACGCCCGCCTCCGCGGCACTACGGGAATAGAGGTCGAGGAGATCGGGGGGCAGGTCCTCGGCCTGGCGGGCCCGTTCGGCGGTCGTGACGGTCACGGAGTCCTCGAGCTCGGCGAGGGCGGTGTCGCGGACGGTGGTGGCCATGCCCAGCCGGGCGTCGAGGTCGGTGATGATCGCCCCGGAGTGGCGGACGTCGGCGACCACGGCCTCGTGGCGCTCGGTCAGTTCGGAGAGCTCGGCCACGAGATTCTCCTCGCGGCGGTGGAGCGACCCGAGCTCGTACTCGAGCTCGGTGGACTGCCGGTCGGACAACCCCCCGGCCGCCAGCAGGTCGGCGTCGTTCGCGCGGCGCCTGCGCACGGCGTCGAGATCCGAGCTCAGCTTGGCGATCGCCCGGTCCAGATCCTCCACGTGGATCCGGGCCCGCGCCGCGGACTCCACGGCCGCACGCCGCTCGGCCTCGAGCGTGTCCAGGACACCCTGTTCCGGGAGTGATCTCCGCCGGTGCGCGAGGGAGCCCAGGCGCAGGTCGAGCTCGGCGATGTCGACGAGTCGACGCTGGACGGTGGGATCGGCCTTCATGAGGGCCAAGACTACCGCCCGTCGCCCTCTCCCCCCGACGCCACCGTCCACGGGTCGGTGCGCAGGTCGCACACCGTCGCCGCCACCCCGACCCCCTCCTCCACCAGGGCCGCGGCCTGCGCACACCACGGGAACTCGAGCGCCCAGTGCGCGGCGTCCACCAGGGCCGGTCCGCCCTCCCTGAGGTGTTCGTCGACCACGTGGTGACGCAGGTCGCCGGTGAGGTACACATCCGCCCCCGCGGCCCGTGCCGCACCCAGCAGGGAATCGCCCGAACCCCCGCACAGCGCGACCCTCCTGATCTCCGTGTGCGGGTCACCGGCGGCACGGACCCCCCACCGTGTCCGCGGCAGCCGGGCACCGACGAGAGCGGTGAACTCCGCGAGCGACATCGGCTCCGCCAGGTCGCAGACGCGACCGAGACCGGTGTCCTCGGGGCCCGGGCCGGGCCCCGCGTGGTTGATCAGCACGTCCATGGCGGGGACCTCGTACGGGTGCGCGGCCGTGACCGCCCGGCGGACCTCGGATCTCAGTTCGGGTGGCGCCACGAACTCGACCCGCGTCTCGGAGACCCGCTCCGGCTCGCCGATCACGCCGATCGTCGGGTCCGTACCGTCGCCGGGGCGGAAGCGACCGGTGCCCGGCACGGAGAACGAGCACTCGGTGTACCCGCTCATCCGGCCGGCCCCGGCGGCGAAGACCGCGTGGAGGAGGTCCTCGACGTCGTCGTCGGGAACCGTCACCACCCATCTGTCGACGGTGCCGTCACCGGTCGGGACGAGCGGCCTGCCGGGGCTCAGACCCAGCGTCTCGGCGAGCGCGTCGTTGACGCCGGGCCGCGCGGAGTCGGCGTTGGTGTGGGCGGCGTACAGGGCGCAGCCGCCCAGGACCAGACGGTGCAGCAGGCGGCCCTTGGGGGTGTCGGCGGCGATCGAGTGCACCCCCCGCAGCAGGGGCGGGTGGTGGACCAGGAGCAGATCGGCACCCAGGGCGAGCGCGTGGTCGACCACCGCGTCGGTGGCGTCGACGGCCACCACGACCGTCCCGACCTGTGCGGACGGGTCGCCCA
>NZ_JAALEE010000145.1:0-3422 GCF_014145265.1 Dietzia sp. CW19
CCACAGGACGATCCGGTCGGCGTCGACGTCCGGCCGCGCCGCGACCGTGGCGACCGCCGCCCGGACGTCGTCCTGCTGCCGCGACGGCGAGACGACCTGTCGGGGCCCGCCGTCAGATCGTCCGAAGCCTCGGTAGTCGATCGCGAACGCCGAGTACCCGGCGGCGGCAAAGGCCTCGGCGAACTGGAGCAGGCCCGAGTCGGCCGTTCCGCCCAGTCCGTGTGCCAGGACGACGCACGGTGCCCGATCCGTCCCGGCCGCGGGTAGGAACCACCCGCGGCAGGTGTCCCCCCCGGAGCGGAATTCGAGGTCGAGGGGGGTGATCTGGCTGGTCACGAGGGTTCTCCTGGGTTGTCGACCGCAGGGTCCGGGCGGCCGTAGATGGCCCGGACCCACAGGTCTGAGGCGGTGGCGATCATGGGTTCGCGATCCGCACCGGGGTCGTAGACGAGGTGTTCGAGAACCGATTCGTTGATCTGGATCAGCGCGTTGGCCAGCGAGTCCGGGTCGGCCCCGTCGGGGGCCCGGCCGGCCGCCCGCTCGGAGCGGATGTACTCGGCGATGGGCGTCGCCAGCTCGGCCCGCCCCTCGTTCCACAGGCGGCGCATGGGCTCGTGCGTGGTGCGTGCGGTGAGCAGGGCACGGTAGACGTGCGCGTTGTCGACCATCCGGTCCGCCAGGCGGCTCAGCGTGGTCGACACGCGGGACCGGAAGCGGCCGTCGGAGTTCACCAGCATGTCGTTCGACTTGGCGGCGGTCGCCTGGATGGAGGAGAGCAACACGGTCACCGCCGCGGCCTTGGAGTCGAAGTAGAAGTAGAACGCCGATCGGGTGATGCCGGCCGCGTCGGTGAGGTCGGCCACCGAGATGTCGTCGAGTTTGGTGGTGCGCAGCTGCCGGTCGAGCTCGGCCAACAGGGCCTCGCGGCGTCGATCGCCGCGGGGTGAACCGTTCGCGCCCTCGCCGGAGGTGCCGTTCCCGCTCACGCGGGCGCCGCCGTCCGGATCATCCCACCGGAGCGGGCCGCGCGCTCGCGGCCCTCCGGGATCTCCCGGGTCCGCAGGTCGTGCTCGTAGAGGAAGTAGTCCACCTGTTGTTGGTGCCGCGGGGTGTCGAGCATGTGCCCGATGTACTTCTTCTCGTCGGCCACGATGACCTGCTCCATCTCCGCCCGGTCCGGCGTGCGGTACAGGCCGGCCGCCCACGCGGCCGCCAGCCGGGCCTGGGCCTCGACGAACGGGAACAGCGTGGGCGTGGACTGGGCGAAGCCGACCATCACGAGGTCGTCGATGCCCGGGGAGAACATCCGCTTGTAGAGCGGCACGTGGTTGTGGGCGTCGGCGCTGAGGAACTCGGGGTCGAAGAAGGGGAACGAGGTGTTGTAGCCGGTGGCCTGGATGACGACGTCGAACTCCTGCGCCGTGCCGTCCTCGAAGTGCACGGTCCGCCCCTCGAACCGGGCGATGTTGCCCTTGGCCGTGATGTCCCCCGAGCCGAGTCGGAGCGGCAACTCGACGGACTGGGTGGGGTGCGCCTCGAAGAACTTGTGGTTGGGCGTGGGAAGTCCGTAGGACTCCGGCCGGCCCGCCGACATCGGTTGCATGGCCTGGATGGCCTTGCGCTGCCACGAGTAGGGCAGGAACGGGAACGTGGCGAAGTACTTGTCGGCCGGCTTGCCCGCGATGTACTTCGGGACGATCCACGCGCCAGACCGGGTGGAGATCACCACCTCGTTCCGCATCACCTTGGAGGACAGCTCCACCGCGATGTCGGCGGCGCTGTTGCCCAGGCCCACCACGAGGATGCGCTTGTCCAGCAACTCGAGCGGGTCCCACGGGTCGACGTAGGCGTGCGAGTGGATCATCTCGCCGGTGAACTCGCCCGGGAAGTCGCCGAACCGCGGGTCCCAGTGGTGTCCGTTGCCCACCACCAGTGCGTCGAAGCGGCGGGTGCCGGTGCGTTCGGTGGTCAGCTCCCAGCCGCCGCCCTCGAGCCGTTCGGCGTGCAGGACCCGGTTCTCGAACTCGATGCGGCGCAGCAGGTCGAAGGCCTCGGCGTAGTCGTCGAGGTACTGCTTGATCTGCGAGTGGTGCGGGAAGTCCGGGAACTCCTCGGGCATGGGGAAGTCCCGGAAGCTCAGCTGATGCTTGGAGGTGTCGATGTGCAGCGACCGGTACGCGCTCGAGCTCCCGTTGGGGTTGTCGAACGCCCAGTTCCCGCCGATCCGGTCGGACGCCTCGAAGCCCACCGCCTCGATGCCGTAGTCGTCGAGCATCTTGAGGGTGGTGAGACCGCTGATGCCCGCGCCGATGACGGCGACAGTGGGGGTGGGTGTCATGGAAACCTCTTCGGGCCGGGGACCGCCGCGCCGGAAAGCTATGGCGCGAATCACATTGCGGTCCTAGATTATGGCCAGGGATTGACGGGCGTCAACAGCGTCCCGCGCGCGCTGACGGGGCACCCCGCCCCGGGCCCCATCCCGGACGGAGGCGGAAATGGCAGACGACACGACCGGTAGGCGGCACGCGGTGGTGGTCGGTGGCGCATCCGGGATCGGATGGGCCACGGCGCAACAGCTCGCCTCGGACGGGTGGCGGGTGACGGTGGCCGACGTCAACGGCGACCTCGCCGAGGCGCGCGCGGCCGAGTTGACCGGCCCGGCCGACGCCCCGGCCCGGGGCCACGAGCACAGGGTCGTCGACGTGGTGAACGAGTCGTCGGTGGAGGCGCTGTTCACCGGTATCGCCCCCGAGCTGGTCGTCACCACCGCCGGGGTGAGCACGCTCGGGCTGGTCACCGACCACGACACCGCGGAGTTCAGGCGAGTGGTGGACGTGTGTCTCACCGGCGCGTTCCTCGTGTTCAAGCACGCCGGAGGCGTGGTCGGTGAGGGCGGCTCGATCGTCGCTATCGCCTCGCTCAACGCGCGGCAACCCGGACGGGGGATGGCCGCGTACTGCGCGGCCAAGGCTGGCCTGGTGATGCTCGCGCAGGTCGCCGCGCTCGAGCTCGGGGAGCGGGGGATCCGGGTGAACACGGTCTCGCCCGGGTTCCTGGTCACCCCGCTCACCGAACCGGTCCTGCAGATCCCCGGGCTCGCCGAGGAGTACGCCGAGAACGCGGCGGTCCCGCACCGGGGCACCGCGGAGGACGTCGCTCGGGCGGTGCTCTACCTCGCCGACTCGCCCTGGATGACGGGGGAGGACCTGGCCGTTGACGGCGGGGCCCAGTTGCGCCGCTATCCGGACGTGCTCGGCCTGGCGACCAAGGCGTTCTCGTGAGGCCGGGTCGCGGCCGCGCGACAAACGGACGCCGGGGTGCGGGCCGCGGGAGAAGCCGCTCCGGCACCCCGGGATTCGCCGGGAGATCCGCGATCGTCACCGGAGGTGGCTCGGGGATCGGCGCCGCACTGGCCCGCGCCC
>NZ_JAALEE010000146.1:0-4355 GCF_014145265.1 Dietzia sp. CW19
CGGGCCAGCTCGTCCCGCCGGTCCACGGCCTCGGACACCTGCTCGGCGAGTCGGGCACGGACGCTCTCCGCGTCCGCCAGCTCGGCGCGTCGGGTCACCAGGTCGTCGGCGGCCAACCGGAAGGTCGCGTCGCGGAGGTCGGCCTGGACGGACTGGGCACGGCGCGCCACCTCGGCCTGACGACCGAGGGGCTTGAGCTGGCGGCGCAGTTCGCCGGTCAGGTCACTCAGCCGGTCGAGGTTGCCCTGCATCCCGGCGAGCTTGCGCTGCGCCTTCTCCTTGCGACGACGGTGCTTGAGGATGCCGGCGGCCTCCTCGATGAAGGCGCGACGCTCCTCGGGTTTGGACTCGAGGATCTCGGCAAGTTTGCCCTGGCCCACGATCACGTGCATCTCGCGCCCGATGCCCGAGTCCGAGAGCAGCTCCTGGACGTCCATCAGGCGGGCGCGGTCCCCGTTGATCTCGTACTCCGCCGCACCATCGCGGAACATCCGCCGGGTCAGCGAGACCTCGGCGTAGTCGATCGGCAGCGTGCCGTCCGAGTTGTCGAGGGTGAGCGTCACCTCCGCGCGGCCGAGCGGCGCCTTCCCCGCGGTCCCCGCGAAGATCACGTCCTGCATCTTGCCGCCGCGCAGCGACTTGGCGCTGTGCTCCCCCATCACCCAGGTCAGCGCGTCGACGACGTTGGACTTACCGGAACCGTTGGGACCGACCACGCAGCAGATGCCGGGCTCGAACCTCAGCGTCGTCGGTGCCGCGAAGGACTTGAAGCCCTTGAGCGTCAACGATTTGAGGTACACGGGTGTCGATCCTAGGTCAGCGTTCGACGAATCCCGTCAGGTCACCGCGCGCCGGCTCCCAGGCGTCCACCACGAGGTCCACGTGGCCGGGGGTTCCGCGGCCGCGCAGGAGTTCCACCAGGGCCCGACACGCGGGCTCCGGTCCTTCCGCCACCACGTGTACCCGGCCGTCGGTCTTGTTGGCGGCGTACCCGACGAGGCCCAGTTCGAGTGCCCTGGACCGGGTCCACCACCGGAACCCCACGCCCTGGACCCGCCCGTGGACCCAGGCCACCAGCCGGACCGGGTCCGGATCCCGTCCGCTCATCGCGGGGCGTCCACTGCTGACGCGCCCGGCCCTCGTCCGGTCTCGAAACCCAACCCGATCTCGGACCCCGCCGCCAGCGTCCGGCCGACCGTGCACGCGGAGTCCACCGAGCGCCGGATCATGTCCAGCAGCCTGTCCCGCATGACCGGGTCGAGCCCGGAGAGGTCGAGCTCGTAGGTCTCCTCCAACCGCGGGTACCGCTCGGCCTCGCGGTCGGCGTCCCCGGAGACGTGGACGGTCGCGGCGTAGTCGTCGCCGAGTCGGCGGGAGACGGTGAAGTCCGAGGCCATCGCGGTGCACGACGCCAGGGCGATCTTGAGCAGTTCACCCGGGGTGAACACGCCCTCGACGTCCGCCGACCCGATCTCGACCCGCGCGCCCCGCGTCGAGTGCCCGACGTACCTCCGGGTCCCGGCCCGCTCCACCCGGAGCTCGGTGGCGGCCGGTGGGTTCTGTGAGGTGTCGTCCTTACCGGTCATCGTCATGACGGTCATCGTACGGAGCGGGCCCGGCGCGCCCCACCACGGCGGGGCGCCGCCTGGCAGGCGGGGCAGAAGTGGGAGCCCCGGTTCATGAAGTCCTCGCGGACCACCGGCGTCCCGCACCTCGCACAGGGACGCCCCGCCTGCCCGTAGACGTCGAGGGACCTGTCGAAGTACCCCGAGGCCCCGTTGACGTTGACGTACAGGGCGTCGAAGGAGGTGCCCCCGGCGGCCAACGCGTCCGACATCACGTCACGGGCGTGGCCGAGCACTCCGCGGACGGTGGCCAGCGTCAAGGCCCCCGCGCGCCGGCGGCCGTGGACACCGGAACGCCACAGTGCCTCGTCCGCATAGATGTTGCCGATGCCGGACACCACGGTCTGGTCCAGCAGGAGTCGTTTGATCTCGGTGTCCCGGCGGCGGATCGTCCGCGCCGTGGCCTGCTCGTCGAATCCGGGCTCGAACGGGTCGGCCGCCACGTGGGCGGCCGGCGCGGGCAGGAGCACCCGGGTGCCGTCGGCGGCCTCGGCCAGTGGGACGACGGTCCACCCGCCGAACGTCCTCTGGTCGACGAACCGCAGCTCCCTGCCGTCGTCGAGCAGGGCGCGGGCGTGGAGGTGTCGTACCTGCGGAGCGTCGGAGGTCGTGACCAGCATCTGGCCGCTCATCCCGAGGTGGACCAACAGGCAGTCGGCGCCGGCGGAGTGCTCACCGTCCAGGGTCAACCACAGGTACTTGCCCCGCCGGCCGGCACCGGTCACCACCCGATCTCGCAATCGGGCGACGATCTCCGCCGGACCGCCGGGCTGGCGGCGGGCCGTGCGGGCCCCGGTCACGTCGACGTCGAGTATCCGACGCCCCACCACGTGCGACTCGAGACCGCGTCGCACCACCTCGACCTCGGGGAGTTCCGGCATGTCAGCCCGTGGCCCGGTCCAGGGCGGCCCAGGCCTGCTCGGCGGCCTTCTGCTCGGCCTCCTTCTTGGTCCGGCCGACGCCCTCCCCCAGTGGATCGTCTCCGACCAGGGCCACCGCGGCGAAGGTCTTGTCGTGGTCCGGCCCGGTGGAGGTGATGTCGTACCGGGCCTTGGGCCGGCCGAGGGCCGAACACTTCTCCTGGAGGCTGGTCTTCCAGTCCAGCGCCGCTCCCAGGGTGGGCACCACCCGCAGCCGCTCACCGATGATCCCCTCGACGATCCCCCGCGCGACCTCCAGGCCATGGGTCAGGTAGACGGCACCGAACACGGCCTCCAGGGTGTCCGCCAGGATCGAGTGCTTGTCCCGCCCGCCGGTGAGTTCCTCTCCCCTGCCGAGGCGGAGGAGCGCACCGAGCCCGTCGGGGCCCATCTCGCGGGCGATATCGGCCAGGACGTAGGTGTTGACCAGGCTCGCCCGGATCTTCGCGAGGTCGCCCTCGGGGCGGTCCGGGTACGCGGTGTAGAGGTGTTCGGTCACGACGAGTTCCAACACGGCGTCGCCGAGGAACTCGAGCCGCTCGTTGTGCGGGAGTCCCCCGTGCTCGTAGGCGTACGACCTGTGGGTCAGCGCCTGTGCGGCCAGCTCCGGGGGCAGCTGTACACCCAGGACCGCGCCGAGCTCCGGGGAGGGGTCCGTCACCCGGCCCCCTCGTCGGTCCCGGGGTCCGCGAACTTCTCCGCCAGGCCGGCCCAGCGCGGATCGATGCGCCCCTCGGTGCCGCCGGAGACCCCGTCCGGCGCGGGGGTGTCGGGGTTGACGCAGTCGCTGAGACCGTAGTCCGTGCACGTGGGCGACATCGGGAACTCCAGGCCGAAGGCGTCGACCAGAGCGGGTTCCAGGTCCAGCAGATCCCCGTCGAGCAGCCGCACCTCGTCCTGCTCCGCGCCGTCCGCCGCGGCCGTCCCCTCGGCGGCGAACATCTCCGTCAGGTCCACGGAGACCTCGGTGGTGAACTCGCCGAGACACCGTGCGCACTCCACCGCGGCCCGCCCCGTGACGGTGCCGGTCACCAGCACCCCTTCCTCGACGAAGGTCAGGTCCAGGTCCAGGTCGACCTCGGCCCCCTCGGGGATCCGGATCAACTCGACCCCGATGTCCGACGGCAGCACCGCGGCACGCTGGACCTGCGTCATCGCCCCCGGGGACCGGGCGATGCTGCGGGTGTCGAGGACGAGGGAATCGGCGGCCGGGCGGCCTTGGCGTCGCTTGCGGGAGGTGGTGGACACGCCCAGCAGACTACCGTCTCCGATCAGTAGTCTCCGTACCCGTCGCCGTAGTGATCGCCCTCGCGGGCCCCGCGGCGGCCGGGGGCCTCACGTCGCCCGGCCGGGGTGACCCCGTGGAGTTCCTCGCGCCCGCGCGACACGGTACGGATGGTCGAGCCGAGGAACTCCTCGAACCGCGCCATCTTGTCGTCGATGTAGGCGTCGCACTCCTCGCGCCGACGGTCGCTCTCCGCGTGTGCGGCGTCCCGGATCCGGCTGGCCTCCTCGTCGGCGATCCGGACGACCTCGGACTCCGACAGCATCCGCTGCTGCTCCTGGCGGGCCTCGGTGATGGTGCGGTCGTAGATGATGTTGGCCTGCTCCACCAGCCGGTCGGACTCGGCGCGGGCACGGGCGGTGGTCGACTCGGCCTCGCGGCGGGACCGGTCGAGCAGATCGGCGGATTCCGCACGGGCGTCACCCACGAGGCCATCGGCGTGGGCCGTGGCCTCGGCGACCATGCGATCGGCCCGCGCCTTGGCGTCGGCGAGCATCGCGTCGGCGTCCGCCCGGGCCTCGCGCA
>NZ_JAALEE010000147.1:0-12029 GCF_014145265.1 Dietzia sp. CW19
CGGCGGTGGAGGCCGCGCAGGCGGCGGTCGGGGCGACGCTCCGTGGCTGAGCCGACCGGGGTCCCGAGGGTCCTGTGCATCGCCGGTACCGACCCGTCCGGCGGCGCGGGCCTGCTCGCGGACGTCAAGTCCGTCGCCGCGATGGGCGGGTACGCGATGGGGGCCGTCACCGCGGTCACCATCCAGAACACCCTCGGGGTCAGCGGCGTACACGCGGTACCCGTCGAGACCGTGGTCGCCCAACTCGACGCGGTGGCGGACGACGTGCGGATCGACGCCGTCAAGATCGGCATGCTCGGCGAGGCCTCCCTCGTCGAGGCGGTGGGGGACTGGCTGCGTCGCCGGAGACCCCCGAACGTCGTCCTCGACCCGGTGATGGTCGCCACCACCGGCGGCAGGCTCGCCAGCGACGACGCCTCCCGCATGCTCCGCGACCTGGTCCCGTTAGTCGATCTGGTCACCCCCAACGTCCCGGAACTCGGTGTCCTGTGCGGGGAATCCACCGCGGGCAGCATCGAGATGATCGTGGAGCAGGCCGAGCTCGTCCACGAGCAGACCGGGTGCTCGGTGCTCGCCACGACCGGCGATCTCGAGGACGGCAGTGCCGAGGACGTCCTCGTCCGCTCGGCGGGCGGGTGGCGCACGACCCTGCGACTCCCGTTCGTCCGCGTGGACACGCCGCACACCCACGGGACCGGGTGCTCGCTGTCCTCCGCCCTGGCCACTGCCCGGGTGGCGGCCGATGACTGGGAGGCCGCGTACCGGCGGGTCCGTCCGTGGATGGACGGCGCCCTCCGGGGCGGGCTCGATCTCGAGGTGGGCCGGGGGGCCGGGCCGCTCGACCACACCTGGTTCCTCCACCACTGATCGCCCGGGACCCGCCCCTCTGTCGTACACCTGTGCGAATATTCGGCTCATCACACAGCCGAGACCACCGGGAGTAGACCATGTCCACCACGCACACCGCCTCCGCCGGGTCCTCCGCCGCGAAGGCGCTCGACCGGGTCCGCAAACTGTTCGCCAAGGCCGAGAGCGTCGCCGGCACGCCGGAGGCCGAGGTGTTCCTCGAACGGGCCTACGGGTTGCTCGCGAAGTACGGCGTCGACGAGGCTCTGGCGAGATCGGGGCCCGATGCGCGACCCGCGGAAGTGACCGTGTTCGATCACGTGGTCGCCGGGAGATACCAGCCGGACCAGGTGGGACTGGTGGCATCGCTGGCCGCCGCGATGCACTGCCGGGCCGTCACCTCCACCCGCGGTGACGGCGCGAGGGTCGTCCACATCGTGGGGGTGCGTCGGCACGTCGAGCGGGTGGGGATGCTCGCCGGCGCGCTCACGGGGGTCATGCTCGCGGCGGCAGCGCACCAGCGGCCGGCTCCCGGCGTCTCGCCGGTCACGCACCGGAAGTCGTTCATGACCGGCTTCGCCTTCGAGGTGGGACGCCGACTGGCCGCGGCCGAACGCGGAGCCGTCGCCGGGAGCGGGGACGCGGTCGGGGCGGGACTCGTCCTGAGGTCGGACGCCCAGCGCGCGGATTCCGAACTACGGCGCCGTTTCCCCTCGGCGGTCCGTGGTGCACGGCGGAGGGTGGGTTCCTCGGGGATCGAGGAGGGGCGTCGCGTGGGCGGATCAGTGGATCTCGGACAGAGCCGCTTCGGCGGGGGACGGCGTCAACTCGGAGCCTGACCGGCCCGGGATCGTCGCGGCCGGCACGTCGGTGTGCAAAAGATTGCAAGCTGATGCATACTTGTGCGCATGGCAATCAAGGTAGCGGTCGCAGGTGCGTCGGGTTACGCGGGAGGGGAGTTCCTCCGCCTGCTCCTCGGGCACCCCGCGCTGGAGTCGGGCGAGATGGAGATCGGAACCCTCGCCGCGGGGTCCAACGCCGGGCAGCCGCTGGTCGAGCACCATCCCCATCTCCTGCCGCTCGCGGAGCGCGTCCTGGTCGAGACCAGTGCGGACACCCTGGCCGGGCACGACGTCGTGGTCCTGGGACTGCCGCACGGGCACTCCTCGGAGATCGCCGAGCAGCTGGGACCGGACGTCCTCGTCGTCGACCTGGGTGCGGACTTCCGGCTGTCCGACGCCTCGGACTGGGAGGCCTACTACGGGTCCGCGCACGCCGGCACCTGGCCGTACGGTCTGCCCGAACTCCCCGGCGCGCGTGAGGCGCTGCGTTCGACCCGCCGCATCGCGGTGCCCGGGTGCTTCCCCACGGGGGCGAGCATCGCGCTGTTCCCGGCGGTGGCGGCCGGACTGGTCGACGCGTCAGGGATCACGATCGTCTCGGTCACCGGTGCCTCGGGCGCGGGGAAGTCCGCCAAGGTCCCGATGCTCGCCTCGGAGGTCATGGGCTCGGCAAAGGCGTACGGCGTCACGACCCACCGCCATGCGCCCGAGATCACCCAGAACCTGCGGGCGGTCACCGCGGCGCCGGTGTCGGTGAGCTTCACACCGGTCCTGGCCCCGATGGCCCGGGGCATCCTCACCACCGCGGTCGCCCCGACCACGGCGACGGCGGGGGAGTTGCGGCGGGTGTACGCGGAGGCGTTCGACCACGAACCCTTCGTCCACGTGCTCCCCGAGGGTGTGCAGCCGATGACCGCCTCGGTGCTCGGGTCCAACGCGGTGCAGCTCGGCATCGAGGTGGACGAGCGGGCGGGGCGCGCGGTGTTCACCGCGGCGATCGACAACCTCGCCAAGGGCACCGCCGGTGGGGCGATCCAGTCCATGAATCTGGCACTCGGACTGCCCGAGACGGCGGGGCTCAGCACGGTCGGCCTCGCCCCGTGAGTGCGGGCATCCTGTCCGGCGCGGTGTCCGGTGGCCGCACCCACGGTCTCGAATCGTGGTCCGATCCGGTGCGCAACGACGCGGTGTTCTGGGTGGCTCCCGCGGGCGCGACGGCCGTGTTGGAGGTCGAGGGCGAGGGGACCGACGCCGCGGAGTTGCGGTGGAGCACACTGAGCGCCGAGGTCCCGTCGATCCGCGCGGTCGTCCTGCTCGACGGCCCGGGCGCCGGAGTCCCCGGAGAGGACTTCACCTTCACGCACTCCGTCGCCGAGGACGTCGCCCGGATCGTCGGCTCCCGGTCGGGTTCCGAGGTCGGACCGATCGAGGTGCTCGTCTTCCGACCGGACACCGATCACACCCGGTGGCCGGAACCCGCACCCACGGCGGACGGGGTGGAGTTCCGGTTCCGCCACCGCGGCGGTGCCGGCGTCCGTCTCACCCTGACCGTTCCCGACCAGCCCGAAAGAGGACTGACATGACCACCGAGATGAACGACGGGTCGACCGAGTTGACGCCGTTCGTCCGTGCCCACGTCCTCGCCGAGGCGCTGCCGTGGCTGCAGAAGTTCCACCACAAGATCGTCGTGGTCAAGTACGGCGGCAACGCGATGATCGACGGCCAGCTCAAGGCGGCGTTCGCGGCCGACATGGTGTTCCTCCGGACCTGTGGCCTGAAGCCGGTGGTGGTCCACGGGGGCGGCCCCCAGATCACGTCGATGCTCGGCCGCCTGGGGATGGAGGGCGAGTTCCGCGGGGGATTCCGTGTGACCACCCCCGAGGTCATGGACATCGTCCGCATGGTGCTGTTCGGCCAGGTCGGCCGAGAACTGGTGGGGCTCATCAACGCGCACGGCCCGTACGCGGTCGGGATCTCCGGAGAGGACGCTGGCCTGTTCACCGCGGTCCGACGGACGGCGATGGTGAACGGCGAACCGACCGACATAGGACTGGTCGGCGACGTCGAGTCGGTCGACCCCCGTGCCGTCCTGGACCTCATCGAGGCCGGCCGGATCCCCGTCGTGTCCACCATCGCCCCGGATGCCGACGGCACGGTCCACAACATCAACGCCGATTCCGCCGCCGGCGCACTGGCCACCGCGCTCGGCGCCGAGAAACTCGTCGTCCTCACCGACGTCGAGGGGTTGTACACCGATTGGCCGGACCGGTCCTCGCTGGTCACGCACCTCGGGACCGGTCCTCTCGAGCGGGTGTTGCCGTCTCTCGAGAGCGGCATGGTCCCCAAGATGGAGGCGTGCCTGCGCGCGGTGCAGGGCGGGGTGCGGGCGGCCCACGTCATCGACGGGCGCGTCGAACACTCCGTGCTGCTCGAGGTTCTCACCGAGGGCGGCATCGGCACCATGGTCACCGAGGGTGACCACGAGATCCGCACGCCGGCAGGAGGAGCGAGATGACCGGGACCGACACCATGTCCCTCACCGCACGGTGGGACAGCGCGCTCATGCGCAACTACGGCACCCCGCCGCTCGAGCTCGTCTCGGGCCGGGGCGTCACCGTCACCGCCTCGGACGGCCGCGAGTACGTGGACCTGCTCAGCGGGATCGCGGTCAACTCACTCGGTCACGCGCATCCGGCGGTCGTCGACGCGGTCAGTCGCCAGGTCGCCGAGCTCGGCCACGTGTCCAACCTCTACATCCACCCGACGGTGGTGGCGCTGGCCGAGCGCCTCGAGTCACTGCTGTCGGTGGACGAGCCCGTCCGCGCCTTCTTCTGCAACTCGGGCGCGGAGGCCAACGAGGCCGCGTTCAAGATCGCCCGTCGGACGGGGCGGTCGCGGATCCTCGCGGCGGAGAACGGTTTCCACGGCAGGACCATGGGCGCCCTCGCGATGACGGGTCAACCCGCCAAACGCGAGCCGTTCGAACCGATGCCCGCAGGGGTCGAGTTCTTCCCCTACGGCGACACCGCCGCGCTCACCGCTCTCGTCGAACAGGCTCCCGGGGACACGGCCGCCGTGATCGTCGAGCCGATCCAGGGCGAGGGAGGGGTCGTCGAACCCCCCGAGGGCTTCCTTGCCGACGTGCGATCGTTGTGCAGCGAGCACGGGATCCTCATGATCGTCGACGAGGTCCAGACCGGGATCGGTCGTACCGGGGCGATGTTCGCCACGCGGCGGGCCGGCGTGGTCCCCGACGTGATCACCCTGGCCAAGGGCCTGGGCGGCGGGCTGCCGATCGGCGCCTGCCTGGCGGTCGGTGCGGCCGGCGAGCTGCTCACCGCGGGCCAGCACGGGACCACGTTCGGCGGTAACCCCGTCGCGTGCGCGGCCGCCCTGGCCGTTCTCGACACGATCGAGTCCGAGGACCTGATCGCGCACGTCGACCGACTCGGGAAGATCATCGCCGCGGAGATCGAGTGCCTGGATCACCCGCTGGTCGACCACGTGCGGGGGAGGGGACTGCTGCTGGGCGTCGTGCTCACCGCCCCGCTCGCCAAGGCCGTGGAGGGGGCGGCCCGGGAGGCCGGGTACCTCGTCGGTGCCACTACCGCGGACGTGGTCCGACTCGCCCCGCCGCTCGTGCTGACCGAGGAGCAGGTCGCCCGGTTCGTCGCCGGGCTCCCGGGCATCCTCGACGCCGCCACCCCGAAGGAGGCCACCTCATGACCGCCGCATCGTCGTCGGTGCGGCACTTCCTGAGGGACGACGACCTCAGTCCCGCGGAGCAGGCCGAGGTCCTCGATCTGGCGATGCGGCTCAAGGCCGCCCCGTTCTCGGCCCGCCCGCTCGAAGGGCCGCGGTCGGTCGCCGTGATCTTCGACAAGACCTCCACGCGGACCCGGTTCTCGTTCGACGCGGGCATCGCCCAACTCGGTGGGAACGCCATCGTGGTGGACTCCGGATCCACCCAGATGGGCAAGGGTGAGACCCTCTCCGACACGGCGAGGGTGATGTCGCGCTACGTCGAGGCGATCGTCTGGCGCACCTACTCGCAGGACGGGCTCGCCGAGCTCGCCGCGCACTCGGACGTGCCCGTCGTCAACGCCCTGACCGACGAGTTCCACCCGTGCCAGATCCTCGCGGACCTGCTCACCATCCGCGAGAACTTCGGTCGCACCGCCGGCCTGCGCGCGGTGTATCTCGGCGACGGTGCGAACAACATGGGGCACTCGTATCTGCTCGGGTTCGCGACCGCGGGAATGCACATCACCATCGCCGCGCCGGAGGGATACCAACCGACGGGGCAGGTGGTGTCGGACGCCGAGCGCGTGGCGGCGGGGACCGGTGGCTCCGTGAGGATCACGACCGACGTCGACTCGGCGGTGGCCGGGGCGGACGTCCTCATCACGGACACCTGGGTGTCGATGGGGATGGAGGACTCGGCGACCGACCGGCTCCGCGACCTGGCCGGTTACCAGTTGGGCCAGGAGTCCGTCGACAGGGCGTCCGACGACGTGATCGTCCTGCACTGCCTTCCCGCCTACCGCGGCAAGGAGATCGCGGCCGAGGTCATCGACGGCCCCCGCAGCCGCGTGTTCGACGAGGCCGAGAACCGGCTCCACGCGCAGAAGGCGCTGCTCGTGTGGCTCATGGAGCGGTCGTGATGACGGTGGGGACGGTCAGCAGGACCGCCAGGCACGCCCGGATCGCCGAGATCCTCCAGCGCCGACCCGTCCGGAGCCAGACCGAACTGGCGGAGGCCCTGGCCGAGGAGGGCATCGCGGTCGCGGTGGCCACCCTGAGCCGGGATCTCGACGAGCTCGGGGCCGTCAAGCTCCGGGCCGCCGACGGAGGCGCGGGCCGTTACATCATCCCGGAGGACGGCAGCCGGGCCCCGGGGATCCCCGGGGGCACGGACAGGCTCGGCAGGCTGCTCGGCGACCTGCTGGTCTCGGCGGACCACAGTGGCAACATCGCGGTCCTGAGGACCCCGCCCGGCGCCGCGAACTTCCTGGCGAGCGCCCTGGACCGCGCCAACCTCGACGACGTGGTGGGGACCATCGCCGGGGATGACACCATATTCGTGATGGCCCGTGAACCCGTCGGAGGCGCCGAGCTCGCGGACCGGCTCGCCTCCCTCGCCCGCCGCCCACTCTGACATCCACGACCCGACCCCAGACCGTAGAGATCCGAACCATCAAGGAGCACACCATGTCCGATCGCGTAGTCCTCGCCTACTCCGGCGGCCTCGACACCTCTGTCGCCATCAGCTGGATCGGCAAGGAGACCGGAGCCGAGGTCGTCGCCGTCGCCATCGACCTGGGTCAGGGCGGTGAGGACATGGAGGTCATCCGGCAGCGCGCACTGGATTGCGGCGCCGTCGAGTCGATCGTCGTGGACGCCCGCGACGAGTTCGCCGACGAGTACTGCGCCCCCACGATCAAGGCCAACGGGATGTACATGCGGGAGTACCCGCTGGTCTCGGCGATCTCCCGCCCGCTGATCGTCAAGCACCTGGTCACGGCGGCCAAGATGCACGGCGGTACCTCCGTCGCGCACGGCTGCACCGGCAAGGGGAACGACCAGGTCCGCTTCGAGGTGGGCTTCGGTGCGCTCGCCCCGGACCTCGAGGTGATCGCCCCGGTCCGCGACTACGCCTGGACGCGTGAGAAGGCCATCGAGTTCGCGGAGCAGAACGAGATCCCCATCAACGTGACCAAGAAGTCCCCGTTCTCGATCGACCAGAACGTCTGGGGCCGCGCGGTGGAGACCGGTTTCCTCGAGGACCTGTGGAACGCCCCCACGAAGGACGTCTACGACTACACCGAGGACCCGACCCTCAACTTCGCCGCTCCCGACGAGGTCACCGTCACCTTCTCGGAGGGCATCCCGGTGGCGATCGACGGGCGCAAGGTCTCCGTGCTCGAGGCCATCGTGGAGCTCAACCGCCGGGGCGGGGCCCAGGGCGTGGGGCGGCTGGACATGGTCGAGGACCGGCTCGTCGGTATCAAGAGCCGCGAGGTGTACGAGGCGCCGGGAGCGATGATCCTCATCACCGCGCACAAGGCGCTCGAGGACGTCACCCTCGAGCGTGAGCTGGCGCGGTACAAGTCCGGGGTCTCCGACCAGTGGTCGAACGCGGTCTATGACGGCCTGTGGTTCTCCCCGCTGAAATACGCCCTCGACGCCTTCATCGACAACACCCAGCAGCACGTCTCCGGGGACATCCGGATGGTCCTGCACGGTGGTTCCATCGTCGTCAACGGTCGTCGTTCCGACTCCTCGCTCTACGACTTCAACCTCGCGACCTATGACGAGGGGGACTCGTTCGACCAGAGCTACGCCAAGGGCTTCGTGAACCTCCACGGTCTGAGTTCCAAGATCGCCGCCAAGCGGGACCTCGGGCTGTGAGCGACGCCGACCGGCAGGACGACCGGCACGGCACCAACGCCGGAGCACTGTGGGGTGGCCGCTTCGCGGGCGGGCCCGCCGAGGCGATGGCCGCACTGAGCAAGTCCACGCACTTCGACTGGGAGCTGGCCCCGTACGACATCAGGGCCTCCAAGGCCCACGCCAGGGTCCTGCACCGCGCGGGGTTGCTCTCCGGTGCGGACCTCGACGCGATGCTGGACGGTCTGGACCGCCTCGCCGCGGACGTGGATTCCGGCGCGTTCGGCCCGGCAGAAACGGACGAGGACGTCCACGGGGCCCTCGAACGCGGTCTGATCGACCGGGTGGGTGTCGAGGTGGGTGGGCGCCTCCGTGCCGGCCGGTCCCGCAACGACCAGGTCGCCACGCTGTTCCGGATGTGGTTGCGTGACGCGGTGCGTGAGGTTGCCGGGGGTGTGCTCGACGTGGTCGACGCGCTCGTGGCGCAGGCGGACGAGCACCCCGAGACCGTGATGCCGGGCAAGACGCACTTCCAGGCAGCCCAGCCGATCCTGCTCTCGCACCAGCTCCTGGCGCACGCGCAGCCGTTGCTGCGGGACGTCGATCGGATCCGCGACCTGGACCGCCGTCTCGCGGTGTCTCCGTACGGTTCGGGCGCTCTGGCCGGGTCGTCCCTCGGACTGGACCCGGACGCGATCGCGGCGGAGCTCGGCTTCGACCGCGCGGCGGACAACTCGATCGACGCGACGAGCTCGCGGGACTTCGCGGCCGAGGCGGCCTACGTCCTCGCGCAGATCGCTGTCGATCTCTCCCGTCTGGCGGAGGAGGTGATCGCCTGGTCGACCCCGGAGTTCGGGTACGTGACCCTGGCCGACGAGTGGTCGACCGGTAGTTCGATCATGCCGCAGAAGAAGAACCCGGACGTCGCGGAGCTGATGCGCGGCAAGACGGGTCGGTTGATCGGCAACCTGACCGGGCTGCTCGCCACCCTCAAGGCCCAGCCGTTGGCCTACAACCGGGACCTGCAGGAGGACAAGGAGCCGGTCTTCGACTCCGTCGCCCAGCTCTACCTGCTCCTCCCGGCGATGGCCGGCATGGTCTCGACCCTGACGTTCCACCCGGAGCGTCTCGCCGCGCTCGCCCCGGCCGGATACACGTTGGCCACCGACATCGCGGAGTGGATGGTCCGTCAGGGCGTGCCGTTCCGCGTCGCCCACGAGGCGGCCGGGGAGTGTGTGCGGGTGGCGGAGTCCCGCGGCGTCGGGCTGGAGGAGTTGACCGACGACGAGTTGGCGACCGTCGACCCGGCGCTGACGCCCGACGTCCGCGACGTGCTCACCGTGACGGGATCGATCGCGTCACGGAGCGCACGCGGCGGCACCGCCGGCACCGCCGTGGCCGAACAACGGCGGCGGCTGGGAGAGATCCGTGACGAGCTCGCCCACTGGGTAGGGTGAGCGCCATGTCCGTCATCGATGCCCGTCTGCTGGAGATCCTCGCCTGCCCCGAGGACAAGGGTCCGCTCCTCCTGGCGGGCGACGACACGCTCTACAACCCCCGCCTCCGCCGCGCGTACCGGATCGATGACGGTATCCCGGTCCTACTGGTGGAGGAGTCACGTCAGGTGGATGACGCCGAGCACGCGGACCTGCTCGCCGCCGCGGGCGCAGCTCCACAGGAGTGACCCGGCGGTACGCCGGGGCGGACCCGTTCCGCACGCTGCTCCGCGAAGCGGACCCGGCCGGGGCCGCGCGCGCACTGCTCGGGGGTGTCCTGACCCATGACTCCGTCTCGGTCCGGGTGGTCGAGGTGGAGGCCTACGGCGGACCGGTCGACTCAGCCCATCCGGATCCCGCCGCGCATACCTGGCCGGGTCCGACCCCGCGAAACGAGGTGATGTTCGGCGACGCCGGTCACCTGTACGTCTACCTGAGCCACGGGATCCACCGGTGCGTCAACATCACCTGCCGGCCCGCGGGCGAGGGCGGCGGGGTACTGCTGCGCGCCGCCCGGGTGGAGGGCGGACACCGGGTGGTGGACGACCGCCGGCCCGGTATACCCGTGGAACACGCGGCCCGCGGGCCGGGGAATCTCGGCAAGGTGTTGGGTATCGATCTCTCCCACCGGGGAACGGATGTCCTCGACCCGACGTCGTCGGTCACCTTCCGTCCCGATCCGGTACCCGAGTCGCAGATCCGGTCCGGCCCCAGGGTGGGTGTCTCCCGTGAGGCGGAACGCCCCTGGCGGTTCTGGCTGGCGGGCGCCCGGGAGGTCTCCGCCTACCGGCGCAGTCCTCGCGCGCCGAGGGTGACGCACCCCGCCCCGTGGTAGCCCACCGCGTCGATGGGGAACAATGGCACGCGTGACTTCCAACATCCTCGAAGACCTGCAGTGGCGGGGGCTCATCGCGCAGTCGACCGACCTCGACGCGCTCCGTGCCCATCTCGACGAGGGCACCGTGTCGTTGTACTGCGGCTTCGATCCCACCGGTCCGAGCCTGCACGCAGGTCACCTGATCCCGCTTCTCACCCTGCGGCGGTTCCAGCTGGCCGGGCACCGACCGATCGTGCTGGCCGGGGGAGCGACAGGGATGATCGGCGACCCCCGCGAGGTGGGGGAGCGCACCATGAACACCGCGGACACCGTGGCCGAGTGGGCCGAGCGCATCACCGGTCAGCTCGAGCTCTTCGTGGACCTCACCGAGGGGCCCGTGGGCGCGCGGGTGGTCAACAACATGCAGTGGACCGGTCACCTGACCGCCATCCAGTTCCTCCGCGACGTCGGCAAGCACTTCTCGCTCAACACCATGCTCGGGCGTGACACGGTCAAGCGTCGTCTGGACGGTGACGGGATCTCGTACACCGAGTTCTCCTACATGCTCCTGCAGGCCAACGATTTCGTGCAGCTGCGTCGCACCATGGGGTGCACGCTGCAGATCGGCGGCTCCGATCAGTGGGGGAACATCGTCGGTGGCGTCGATCTGAACCGCCGGATGGACGGGGAATCGGTGCACGCGATGACCGTTCCCCTGGTCACCTCGTCCGACGGGAAGAAGTTCGGCAAGTCGACGGGCGGTGGGAGCCTCTGGCTCGACCCGGCCCTGACCAGCGCTTACACCTGGTACCAGTACTTCCTCAACACCTCAGATGCCGACGTGGTCCGCTACCTGCGGTGGTTCTCGTTCCTGGGCCGGGAGGAGATCGACGAGTTGGACGCACTCACCCGGGAGAAGCCGCACCTGCGGGCGGCGCAGAAGCGCCTGGCCGAGGAGATGACCACGATGGTGCACGGGGTGGCGGCCACGGAATCGGTGCAGGCGGCGTCCCAGGCACTGTTCGGACGCGGAGAGTTGACCGAGCTCGACGAGCGGACCCTCCGTGCCGCGCTCGAGGACGCCGGCGCGGTCGAGCTGGGATCCGACGAGCCGAGGACGATCGTCGATCTGCTGGTCGCGTCCGGTCTGTGCGAGAGCAAGGGTGCGGCGCGACGTGCCGTCGGTGAGGGCGGCGCGTACGTCAACAACCAGCGCGTCGACGATGTCGAGTGGGCGCCCGCGACGAGCGACCTCCTGCACGGGGCCTGGCTGGTCCTCCGGCGCGGCAAGAAGAACCTGGCCGGGGTCCGGATCCACTGATCCGGGGAGTAGGGGCAGACGGCGCCGGTACACACCGGCGCCGTCTCGCATTTCTCCCGTTGACCTGGCGATTTGCGTTTGGGTTCACGTCTGCGTAACTTATTGGAAGTCGCCGAGAGCGAGCCCGGACCGAGAGGCCCGGGCCGAGGCAGGTGGCGGTTTTCAGATGGTTGTGCGGACCCCGGTTTTGACTTGGTGGGTCGGTGTGGCTAGGCTGGAGAAGTTGCCCCGAAGTGGGTGGCGAAGAGTGTGAGTCCCTCGTGATCCGGTGGTCGGTGACTGTCCGGGGAGCGGTGTGGTGGTGTTGTTTGAGAACT
>NZ_JAALEE010000148.1:0-1754 GCF_014145265.1 Dietzia sp. CW19
GGCGGGCGGACCGGAGTCCGGTCGGATGTCGATCTCCGAACCGGCGACCCGGATCCCGCGCATCGATTCGATCTGATCCCGGGACAGACCCGCCGGGAGTTCGACGATCGAGTGATCGAAACGGATCGAGATACGTCCGATGTCGCCGCCACTGAGTCCGGCCTCATTGGCCAGGGCGCCCATGATGGATCCCGGCTTGACGTTGTTCCGCTTGCCCACAGCAATCCGGTACTGGGCCATGTCCTTGCCCGTGCGCGAGGGACGGGGGCCGTCCGAGAAGTCGCGGCCCGGCCGCTCGCGCCGGTCATCCCGCCGGGTGTCACGCGGGTTGTCCTGCCGTTCACGTCGCGCGGGACGCTCCGGCTCTCGCATGAGGAAGTCGGCGGAATTGCGGGACTGCGTGGCGAGTGCGGCGGCGATGTCGGCCATCGAGACGGAGTGCTCGTTGGCGTACTCCTCCACCAGCCGGCGGAACATCGCCAGGTTCGGATCATCGAGGCTCTCGGTGATCGACTGCCCGAACTTCGCCATCCGCATCTCGTTGACATCATCCACGCTCGGGAGCTGGATCTCTGTCAGCGGCTGACGCGTGGCCCGCTCGATCTGGGAGAGCATGCGACGCTCCCGCGGGGTGACGAACAGCAGCGCCTGCCCGCTGCGGCCGGCGCGGCCCGTACGGCCGATCCGGTGCACGTACGACTCGGTGTCGTGCGGGATGTCGTAGTTGACCACGTGGCTGATACGGGGCACGTCCAGACCACGTGCGGCCACGTCCGTGGCCACCAGGATGTCGGTCCGACCGTCCTTGAGTGCCTCGATGGTCCGCTCCCGGAGATTCTGCGGGATGTCGCCGTTGATCGGCGCAGCAGAGAACCCGCGCGCCCGAAGCTTCTCCGCGAGCTCCTCCGTGGCCGACTTGGTCCGGACGAACAGGATCATCGCGTCGAAATCCTCGACCTCGAAGATCCTCGTCAGGGCGTCGAGTTTGTCCCGGTGATTGACCAGGACGTAGCGCTGATGGATGTTCGGGGCGGTGGAGGTCTTGGAGGCGACCTTCACCTCCGCCGGGTCGGTGAGGTACTTCTGCGAGATGCGCCGGATGGCGGAGGGCATGGTCGCCGAGAACAGGGCGACCTGCGTGGTCTCCGGGGTGTCGGAGAGGATCCGCTCGACGTCCTCCTGGAAGCCCATCGCCAGCATCTCGTCGGCCTCGTCGAGGACGAGATGGCGCAGACCCGACAGATCGAGCGTGCCCTTCTTGAGGTGGTCGATCACGCGGCCGGGCGTACCGACGATGATCTGCGCACCCCGCCGCAGACCGGACAGCTGGATCCCGTAGGCCTGACCGCCATAGATCGGGAGCACGTTGACCTGCGGCATGTTGGCGGAGTAAGTGATGCACGCCTCGGCGACCTGGAGCGCGAGCTCACGGGTGGGCGCCAGAACGAGCGCCTGCGGGCTCTTCACCGCCGGGTCGATGAGTGAGAGGATCGGCAGGGCGAAGGCCGCGGTCTTGCCGGTGCCCGTCTGTGCCAGCCCCACGACATCACGGCCCGCCATCACCATCGGGATGATGGCGGCCTGGATCGCGGAGGGGACCTCGTACCCCACGTCCTTGACCGCCTGGGCGACGGCCGGGGCCAGCCCCATGTCGGCGAACGTGATCGCGTCACCGTCGCCGGCGTCGGCGTCGGGCGCGCGGTCCACCGACTCGCCCCTGCGGGGCGTGCGCTGGTCCGCCTGCTCCACAGCGG
>NZ_JAALEE010000149.1:0-3559 GCF_014145265.1 Dietzia sp. CW19
GGGAGAGCTCGGTCCCGCCGCGGCGCGCCCGTCGTTCGGACACACGGCGACTGTGCGCACGGCGACTGGGCATGCGGCGGCGGGACCTCCTCCGTGGTGTCCCCGGCCTCAGGCCTTACCGGCGACGACGTCGTTCTCTGCCCCATCGTAGAAGGGGACGTATCCGTTGTCGGACGACAGGACGTAGAGCGGGTCGTCGAACCGGGAGGTGTCGAACGCCTGCTCGCGCAGCTCGGTCTTGCGGCTCTTGTAAGTGGACGTCACCTCGAGCTCCTTGGAGAGCCGGATGAACAGCGGAACCGCGTACGACGGCAACGACCTGCGCAGGTGCTCGGCGAGCGCGGCGCCGTCGAAGTCGGACTTGTCGTGCAGCCGGACGGCGGCCATGCCCGCCTTCCCGTCGGCACCCGGCACCGGCACGCCGTAGACCACGGCCTGGTCGACCTCGTGGCGGGCGCTGACGGCCGCCTCCACCTCGGTGGTCGCCACGTTCTCGCCCTTCCACCGGAAGGTGTCGCCCAGCCGGTCGACGAACGAGGCGTGCTTGAGGCCCTGGTCCAGCATCAGGTCGCCCGAGACGAACCAGGCGTCGCCGTCGGTGAAGGCGTCGCGGATGACCTTCTTCTCCGTGGCCTCCTTGTCCGTGTAGCCGTCGAAGGGCTGCGTGTCGGAGATGCCGCTGATCAGCAGGCCTGTCCCGCCCTTGCCCACCTTGGTGAGCCGGCCGTCCGCGCCGCGGCGGGGCTCCCCGGTGTCCGGGTCGTAGTCCACGATCGCGAAGTCCATCGGGCAGTAGCCGGTGGTCTTGGGGATGTTGAAGGCGTTGACGAACGCGATGTTGCACTCGCTGGCCGCGTAGAACTCACAGATCCGGTCGACGCCGAACCGCTGTTGGAACTCGTCCCAGATCTCGGGGCGCAACCCGTTGCCCGTCATCACCCGGATGGAATGGTCCCGGTCGCCCGGACCGGGTTCCTGGTTGAGCAGGTAGCGGCAGATCTCGCCGATGTAGATGGCGGCGGTGGCCCCGGCCGCGCGGGCCTGGTCCCAGAACTTCGACGCGGAGAAGTGCTCCTCGACGGCCAGGCACGCGCCGGCGGCGAGCACGCAGCCCAGGCCGACCGTGAGCGCGTTGTTGTGGTACATCGGCAGCGGACACAGCAGGACGTCGTCCTTCTTGAGCCGCACACCCGACAGGCCGAAACCGGCGAGCGCGCGGTTCCAGCGGTAGTGGGACATGGTCGAGGCCTTGGGCAGGCCCGTGGTGCCCGAGGTGAACACGTAGTACGCGGTCTCGTTCCCGAGCGTCTCGTCCGCCTCGGGCGGGTTGGTGGCTCCGGCGTCCGCGCCCAGCTTCTCCAGCTCGTCCTCGAGCCAGGTCAGATCGGAGAGCTCGTCCGGGCGGCGGCCGGCCGTGAAATCGCGGAACGGGAGGTCGACCTCGGATCCCACGGCGATCAGCTCACCGATCCACTTCTCGCGGGGGATGGACCCGGCGGCCTCGGCGCACTCCGCCCCGATGAGGACGACCTTCGACTCGATGATCTTCTGCGAGTGCTCGAGGACCTCCCCGCGCTGATGGTGGTTGAGCAGGCCCACCGAGGCGCCCACCTTGACCGCGCCCAGGATGGCGAGCATGACCTCGGGCCGGTTGACCATGCAGATGCCGACGGTGTCGCCCCGCTCGACCCCACGGGCCTTGAGCACCTCGGCGACGAGGTTGGCGCGCCGGTTCGCCTCCCCGTAGGTGATCTCGGATCCCAGGAAGCGCAGGAACGGGGCGTCCGGCTGGCCGGCCGCCAGTTCCTGGAACCTCTTGCCGATGGAGATCTTATCGGTCCCGCGGGAGGTGCGGACGATCCGGAGACCACGCAGGACGGTGGGCAGATCGGAGACGAGAGAGGGCAGGCCTCCCGCCAGGTCGAACGGGCTGAGGGTCCTGGCACCCTGGGACGTGCGGCGGGTGGTGTCTTCGGTCGTGTCGGTCACGGGTTCTCCTCTTTCGGGGTGGTGAGTGACTTGGCGGGATCTCCGGCGAGGCCGCGCCACGCGAGTTCGACGACCACTCCTGCGGCCACCGATTTGGGTATGGACCGGTGTGCGACGCGGTCGGCGACCGCCTCCCCGGCCCCGACGAGCGCGGTGGCGACCACCTCGAGCACCTCGCGGCTGCGCCCGTCCACCGAGTTCTGCGCCAGCAGATCGGTGGTCAGGTCCACCAGGACGGAGCGGGTCTTCTCGACCTCGTCGCCGAAGGCGGGTTCGGCCACGGCCTGGCGGTACACGACGTTCCACGAGTCGGCGTGGTCGTCCACGTAGTCGAGGAACGCCTCCACGACGCTCTCCAGACTGTGACGCGCACCGGTCCCACTGGTCGCCGCGGAGGTGAGGTGGTCGATGAGTCGCCCGGACTCACGGGTCACGCACGCGGAGAACAGTTCCTCCTTCGAGCCGTAGTAGAGATACAGCATCGGCTTGGAGATCCTGGCGTCCTTGGCGATGGTGTCCATCGACGCCGATCGGTAGCCGAGGTCGGAGAACACGCGGATGGCCGAGTCGAGCATCTGCTGTTCGCGGATCGCGCGTGGGATCCGTTTGGTCCCCGTCGTCACAGGACTCCTTCCGGCGGGACGTGGTGTCGTGTCCCACACCAACTTACCGGCCAGTAAGTAGTTGTGGGCGACACTACGCACGATCCACCGGGTACCGGGTGATACTCTTTCGGCGACGGCGTGCCCCGGGGCACCGCCGGGACACCCCATTCTCGTGACCCGCAGGGAGAACTCGATGAGCTTCGGTACCGGAGCGCTCGCCAGCGCAGTCGGCGGAATCGTCCTCGGCGGCATCGTCGCCTTCGGAGCCAGCTCCGCGATGGCCGAGAACTCCATCCCGGAGGTCGCGCAGCCGCCCGCCGACCAGGCCCTCCTCGGCCAGGTCGAGTACGGCGCCCGCTAGTCCCTCCCCCGCGCCGGCCGAGGTGACCCGCGGGATCCGTCTCGGTGCAGGCGCGCGTGACGCGGTCGTCGCGTTCCTCGGTTTCCTCCTCCTCGCCTGCCTGCAGTCCCCGGGTCTGGTCGTCCCGGACACCAAGTACGACCTCGTCGTCGATCCCGGACGCTTTCTCTCGCAGGCCACCCACCTGTGGACCGGACTGTCGTTCGGCGGCCAGGTCCAGAACCAGGCGTACGGGTACCTCTTCCCCCAGGGGCCGTTCTTCGCGCTGTTCGACCTGGTGGGGATGCCCGCCTGGCTGACCCAACGTCTGTGGTGGGCGGTTCTGCTGACGCTCGCCTACGTCGGGGTGGTCCGGGTCGCGGCCGCCCTGCGGATCGGCACCCCCCAGACCAGGGCCGTGGCCGGGATCCTCTACGCGCTCGCCCCCCGGATGCTCGGCGACCTCGGGTCGATCTCCTCCGAGATCTGGCCGGTCGCGCTGGCGCCGTGGGTGCTGCTCCCGGTGGTGCGGGTGTTGCAGGGGCGGATGTCCCCGCGCCGGGGTGGGGCGGGTGCCGCGCTGGCCCTGGCGTTGATGGGCGCGGTCAACGCGGTCGCCACCGCC
>NZ_JAALEE010000150.1:0-3455 GCF_014145265.1 Dietzia sp. CW19
TCGTGACGAGTCCGGGGTCGCCGCTCACGGTGCACCCGGCCGCCGCCGGGTGTCCACCGCCGCCGAGCGTCGAGGCCACGGCCGAGACGTCCACGCCGTCGCCACCGCGGGAGCGGAGCGACACCGCGCACTCGCCCTGTCTGATCTCCTTGACGAGGACCGCCACCTCCGCCTCCCGGACCCCCTGCAGGTGGGACACGAGCGACTCGAGGTCGGCCTCGTCGACCGACGCGACGACGTCGTGCGGGACCGTCAACCACACCGCGCCCCGCCCCCCTGCCGCCTCGGTGTCCAGGCGGGCGGTCCCCAGGAGATCCCCCAGCACACGGAGCCAGGAGAACGGGTGGGCGTCGAGGAGCGCGAAACCGAGTTCCCGGGACTCCGCCCCGGCCGCCAGCAGTCGGCGGGCCGTGTCGTGCGAACCCGCCCCACCCCACCGGAAGGACCCGGTGTCGGTGACGAGCCCCGCGTAGAGGCTGGTGGCGAGGTCCGGGTCGACCGGGTAGCGACCGGCCTCGAGAACGTCGAGTACCAGGGTCGCGGTGGAGGCCGCCCCGGGATCCAACAGCAGGTGCGTCCCGAATCCCGGGTTGGAACGGTGATGGTCCACCACGAGGACCTCTGTCGCCGAGCGGGCCAACCGTCCCCAGTCGCCCACCCGGTCCGGGCTGGCGCAGTCCAGCGTCACCACCAGGCCGTCGTGCTCCGGCACCTCGGCGATCGGCACCACGTGTTCCGTACCCGGGATCACCCGGAGCGCCTCCGGCACCGTGCCCGGGTCGAACGACTGGTGGACCACGACGCCGACCGCCCGCAGTGCACGGGCCAGGCCCGCGGAACTCCCGAGGGCATCGGCGTCGGGGCGGACGTGGCACAGCACGGTCACCTCACGGTGCCGCGCGAGGACCTCGGCCGCGCCGCCCGCGTCCACCAGGGTGGTCACCGGTCGTCGTCCTCCGGTAGACCCACCTCGTCGTCCCTGCGGTAGGGGTCCTCGTCCCCTGCGGGCCGCGCACCCTCCGCCACCCGGCGGACCTGCTCGTCCTGGGCGCGGGCCTTGGCGAGCAACTCCTCCATCTGGCGCGCGGCATCCGGTACGGAATCCAGCCGGAAGGTCAGCTCGGGAGTGAACTTGACCCCCGTCTGCTTACCCACCATCGTGCGCAGCCGGCCCCGGGCGTTCGCCAGGGCCTCACCCGCGTCGGCGATGTCGGGTTCCTCGTCGAGCGTCCTCCCCCGGACCGTGTAGTAGAGGGTGGCCACCCTCAGATCCGCCGTGATGCGCGAATCGGTGATGGTGATGAACTCGAGACGCGGATCCTTGATCTCGTGCTCGATCGCCGTCGCGACGATCTCCCCGATCCGTTTGCCGAGCCGTCCGGCCCGTCCCTTTCCGGCCATGGCGATCCTCCTTGACGTGATGCGGCCGCCGGGCGGCCGCTCGATACCCAGAATGCCGTGGGGGCAGGCCCGCAGACCACGGAACCTGCCCCCACGGGGTTGTCGCCGTCGACGTCAGTCGCGCGGCTTCTCGACGAGCTCGTAGGTCTCGATCACGTCGCCGATCTTGATGTCGGAGTACGTCACCGTCAGACCACACTCGAAGCCCTCGCGGACCTCGGTCGCGTCGTCCTTCTCGCGGCGCAGCGAGGAGACGGTCATCTCCTCGACGACGACCTTGCCGTCGCGGATGAGACGGGCCTTGGCGTTGCGTCGGATGATCCCGTCGAGGACCATGCAACCCGCGATGTTGCCGAGCTTGGAGGAGCGGAACAGCTGGCGGATCTCCGCCTGACCGAGCTTCTTCTCCTCGTAGATCGGCTTGAGCATGCCCTTGAGCGCACTCTCGATCTCATCGATCGCCTGGTAGATGATCGAGTAGTACCGGATGTCCACGCCCTCGCGGTTGGCCAGCTCCGTCGACTTGCCCTCCGCGCGGACGTTGAACCCGATGATCACGGCGTCGGATGCGGCCGCCAGGTTGACGTTGGTCTCGGTGACCGCACCGACACCGCGGTCGATGACACGCAACTGCACCTCGTCGTCGATCTCGATGCCCATGAGGGCCTCTTCGAGGGCCTCGACCGTACCGGAGTTGTCGCCCTTGATGATGAGGTTGAGCTGGCTCGTCTCCTTGAGATGCGAATCCAGGTCCTCGAGGCTGATCCGACGGCGGGACCGGGCGGCGAGCGCGTTGCGCTTGCGCGCGTTCCGCTTGTCCGCGATCTGCCGTGCGGTGCGATCCTCCTCGACCACCATCAGGGTGTCGCCTGCGCCACAGACGCTGGTCAGGCCGATCACCTGGACCGGACGGGACGGGGTCGCCTCCACGACGTCCTCCCCGTGCTCGTCCACCATGCGACGAACCCGGCCGTACGCGTCGCCCGCCACGATCGAGTCGCCGACCCGCAGCGTTCCGCGCTGGATGAGCACCGTGGCGACCGGACCGCGTCCGCGGTCGAGGTGCGCCTCGATGGCCACGCCCTGCGCGTCCATGTCCGGGTTGGCCCGCAGGTCCAGCGACGCGTCCGCGGTGAGGACGACCGCCTCGAGGAGCGACTCGATGTTGAGCCCCTGCTTCGCGGAGATGTCGACGAACATGGTGTCGCCGCCGTACTCCTCCGGGACGAGCCCGTACTCGGTCATCTGGCCACGGATCTTGTCGGGCTGTGCGCCCTCCTTGTCGATCTTGTTGACCGCCACGACGATCGGCACGTCGGCCGCCTGCGCGTGGTTGATCGCCTCGACCGTCTGCGGCATCACGCCGTCGTCCGCCGCGACCACGATGATCGCGATGTCCGTCGACTTGGCGCCGCGGGCACGCATGGCGGTGAACGCCTCGTGACCCGGGGTGTCGATGAAGGTGATCGTCCGGTCGATATCGTCGACCGGCACGGTGACCTGGTAGGCACCGATGTGCTGGGTGATGCCGCCGGCCTCGCCCTCGCCGACCTTCGCGGACCGGATGCTGTCGAGCAACCGGGTCTTGCCGTGGTCGACGTGACCCATGACGGTGACGACAGCGGGACGGATCTCGAGATCGTCCTCCCCGCCCTCGTCCTCGCCGAACGACAGGTCGAACGAGTCGAGCAGTTCGCGGTCCTCGTCCTCGGGACTGACGACCTGGACCTTGAAGCCCATCTCCTCGCCGAGGAGCTGAAGGGTCTCCGGGGTGACGGACTGCGTGGCCGTCACCATCTCACCGAGGTTGAACAGCGCCTGGACCAGCTGCGACGGGTTGACGTCGATCTTGTCCGCGAAGTCGCTCAGCGAGGCACCCTGTGCCAGCCGCAGGACCTGCCCACGACCGTCGGGGAGCCGGACGCCGCCGACCTCGGGGGCCCGCATCGAGTCGTATTCCTGACGCTTCTGCCGCTTGGACTTGCGGCCCCTGCGGGGCGCGCCTCCGGGGCGGCCGAACGCACCGGCCGCGCCGCTGCGGCCACGATTGCCTC
>NZ_JAALEE010000151.1:0-5285 GCF_014145265.1 Dietzia sp. CW19
CTCGCGGAGGGCCTGGCGGTAGCTCGTGCGGCCGCCGGGCGGGGGGCCCAGCACCTCGTCGGCGTCGTCGACCAGGACGATCGCCTCGCAGCGCAGCGACTCCACCAGCGGCCGGGCCAGGGCGGGCTCGAGCGGGGTGACCAGGCCCATCCACAGCGAGGACAGCTTGGGCGTGAGCACGGGGACGGGGACCATGAGCCGGCGGTGCAGCCCGGCCTCCTCGGCGTAGATCTGCATCATCTGCCCGTAGGTCAACACGTCCGGCGCGCCCACGTCGATCACGCGCCCGTCGGCCAGGTCCCCGTCGAGCGGAACCGTGGTGGCGGCCGCGAGGTAGTGGACCACGTCCCGCACGGCGATCGCCTGGATGCGGTTGGAGACCCATTTCGGGGTGACCATCCCCGGGAGCCGGGTGGTCAGGTGCCGGATCATCTCGAACGAGGCGGACCCGGAGCCGATCACCACCCCGGCCTGGATCACCAGCGCGGGCACGGACGAGGCCAGCATGATCCGTCCCACCTCAACGCGCGAGCGCAGGTGGGTCGACAGGTCGGTCTCGTCCTCCGGGTGCAGCCCGGACAGGTGCACGATGCGGCCCACCCCGGCGGCCTCGACTGCGCGGACGAACGCCTCGGTGGTCTCGCGCTCCTCCTTCTCGAAGTCGGTCGAGTGGCCCATGGAGTGGACGAGGTGGCACGCCACGTCGACGCCGGCGAGGGCGGCCGACAGTGCGGCCTCGTCTCCCAGCCCGCCCTCGTGGATGGTGACCTGGTCCCCCCACGGCACATCGTCGAGACGCGCGGGCGTGCGCGCCAGGACCGAGACCTCGGCGCCGTCGGCGAGCAGTCGGGGGACGAGACGGGAGCCGACGTACCCGGTGGCGCCGATGACGAGGACGCGCGGGCCGGTCGGGGCGTCGGGGGATCCGTGGGGGTTGGTCATACCCGAGACTCTTCCAGTGCGGACGCCGATGCGCACCCGTTGACGGGGGACAGGACCGGCCCGGGGGCCCGGCCGGGGTGAGTCGTTCCGCGCACGAGTGGCGGCTTATCCGGATACTGGAGTGAGACCAGCCAGACGGACCGTGACGGGCGGAGGGAGAACAGATGGCGATCGGCGCGGCACGACCCCGACAACTCTCCAGATCGATGGACCTGTCCGGCGTCCGCATCGAGACCGCCAGGCTCCGCTCGGACCGGGCCGTGACCACCTTCTGGCGGTGGTGGACCGAGGGCGGGTGCCGCCGGACGACCGCCGCGCTCGAGTCGGGTGACGCCCGCCGCGTGGTCCCGGAGATCACCTCGCTCATCGAGGCGATCGACCCCGGGTTGTCGTGGGAGTTCGTCCCCGGGTCTCACGGCGCGCCGCACCGCCTGACCGTCACCGCGGCCGGGGTACCCGAGCTCCGCAGGGCGGCGCGCCGGTGGCTCGCTCAGGCCCCGCCCGCCGACGCCGACTGGTCGTACGCGGACCTGCGCGACCCGGTCTCCGGGTGCGCCATGCACTTCCGCGACCGACGCCTGGGCTTCGACGAGGCGGAGGTGGTGGTGGACTGCGGCCTCTCCCGGGCCGACGTGACCGTGCACCACCCCGGGTTCGCCGGACTCAAGGGATCCGACGCCGGGATCGCCGCCTACCTGCTGCTCGACGCCATGTGCGGGGAGGCCGCGGTGGAGATGTGGGTGGGCATGATCCGCTCCAACGCCACGGCCCCGGGGGACGACGCGGTCTCGCTGGACGCGCTGCCCGGGATCCTGCGGGAGATCGAGCGGGACAACACGGACGAGGACGGGGAACCCGCCTGGCAGATCCTGCACGGCGACACCTCCCGGGGCCCGATGGTGGCCGTGGTGCGCGTGCCCCTGGTGGCGCTCTCGGCCCCGGAGTTCGACCGGCACGTCGCCGTCCACGTGCCCTATACGGATGTCGAGGACGGCGGTCTGCCGGGATCGGCCTCCCTGCCCGGGCTGCGGGACTTCGAGGACCACCTGGTCGACCGCCTGGAGGGCACCGGCGAGTGCGTGGGCGCCGAGAGCTGCAACGGCCGCCGGCTCCTGCACTTCTACGTGGACTCCGCGACCCCCGCGCACGAGCAGCTGCGCGTGGCCGCCTCCGGCTGGGAACAGGGCGAGGTGACCCTGACGGTCACCGACGATCCGGGCTGGCGGAAGGTTCAGCACCTGCGGGTGTGAGGTCCCCCGAACTCGGACCTGGACCCGGGATCGGGCCCACGAACGCGTCCTCTCCGGGGCCGGTCACGACCGACACCTGCCGGGCGGGTCCGGAACGCGGTTCGATGGAGATCCAGCCCGGAATCCTGCCATCGAGTACCAGCTCGGGCGGATTCCCGGTCGTCGCACGCCCGGGGCCGGGGGCGTCCCAGTCGGCATCCACCCGGATCACGGTCGGCGGTGTCACGTCGGGGCCGCCGGGACCGGCGAGCGCGTCGATCCGCCCCTCGCTCAATGGGCCGTCGACGTCCCAGAACACCGCGTCCACGGGGGCGCCGGCGTCCGAGGCATCGGGGTCGACAATCCGGTATCTGGTCTCGTCGCCGATCGCCAGCAGCGGTCTCCAGCGGTCCGGGACGTCGGTGACCACCGCCACCCGATACCCGGCGGCGACCGCGCGGAAGGCCACCTGTCGACAGACGGCCGGACCGGCCGCGAGGAGTACCGAGCGCTGGTGAGGCCCCGCCAGCTGGACCGCGGCCGCGTTCCCGGTCCGGGTCGCCCCGAGGATCTGACCGCAACCGTGGGCGGGCGGGGCGAGGTCGTCGAGTTGATCGAGGCGCCGCCGGACCGTGGAGCCGGCGAGCGTCTCGGGTAGGGACTCACCCGGGACGGGCAGCACGCGCGGGGACGGCAACAGATGACACGATCCCGCGGACTGGGGGAGCGAGTCCACGGTGAGCCCCGCGAGACCCACGGTCGAGATCGAGTCGACGACGTCGCGGCGGCCCGGCACCCGGCGGAGTCGGAGCACCTCGGTGATGTCTGACGCGGGTACAGAGGTGAGGGCGTCCACGACCTCGCGCGGGTCCTCACCGGGGCGGACCACCAACCCCACTCCGTCGGTGGGATCGGCCTCGGCCTTGAGGTATCGCTCCGCCAGCTCTGTGGCATCGAGTACACGACACGGAACCCCGTGATGAACCAGAGATCGGCGGAGTCGTTCGGTGGCCACCGCGATGACCCACTGCGGCGAACCCCGCCCCGCCTCCGCCGGCGCGCTCAGCGCGAGTTCGGACAGGTCGAATCGGAGGAGCAGGTGGACGCGCCGGTGGGAGACCAGAGCCAACGGACCCACGAGCGAGCAGTACACCTCGCCGTCGGGGCCCGTCGCCGCACGTCGCCCGTGAACCACCACATCGATCCCCTCGAGCAGCACCCCACCCTGGTCGAGTTGCCGCGCGACCGCGCCCAGCGGAAGCCGGACGCCGAGGAAATCCGCCGGGTCGTCGCTCCCGACCTCGGTGGTCTCCAGAGCGCCGGCTGAGACCTCGACACCGGTGGTCACCACCTGGTGACCGCCGACGCACCCGACCAAGGAGAACTCGGGCGAGACCAGATCGACGACGTCGACGTCTGACCGGCGTGGGCGCGGTCCGCCTCCGAGCAGATATCGGCCCCGGTGACGGATGGTGGCGGCGCAGGCGACCAGTGAGGCGGCGGCGAACTGGACCCAGGGCTGCCAGGGCGGCGGGCAGATCACCGCGAGCACCCCCGAGGTCAGGAGGACGGTCAGGAGGATGAGAAGGGTGCGAGGGGCAGCCGTCACACGTCCTCCTGGCCTGGTCGGGGGCGCGCGAGGCCGCCCGGGAAGCCCGGCCATCCGGCCGGGACAGTGGCGTACCCTACCCCCGGAACCCGCCGTCGCGGGGCGTCACATCCGTGGGAAGGAGCCCGTTCGTGCCGCTGAAGCCGACGACCAGGGCGCAGGTCGACGGGCACCGTTTCCTGTCCCGGCGGGCCCGACACGCGGTGGCCGTCCGCGACGTCCGGATGCTCCACGATCCACTCAGGCGACAGTCGACGGGACTCATGCTGGGTGCGGTCGCCGCCGTCCTCGGTTGCGTCGGTGCGGCGGTCCTGGCCCTCCTCGATCCGACGCCCGATGTCGATCGCGCCGTGGTGATGGTGGGCCGGGACTCCGGCCAGATGTATGTCCGCGCCGGCGACACCGTCCACCCGGTGTTCAACCTCGCGTCCGCCCGTCTGGTGACGGGTCAGCCCGCCGACCCCACCACTGTGCGGGACTCGGACATCGCCCAGACGCGTCGTGGAGGACTGATCGGGATCCCCGGAGCGCCGTCCGCGCTGCCGGCACCGCGCGACGAGGACGGGGCCGCGGCGGTCTCGTGGACCGTGTGCGACGAGATCGCCGACGTCGATCGCGGTCGCCCCCGGATCGTCTCGACGAGTGTCGTCGCCCGTGACGGGGCGGCGGGACCCGGGCGTGACACCACCGGCGACGAGATCGTCCTGGCCGACCAGGACGGCAGGGGCTGGCTGCTGCGGGACGGGACCCGCTCAAGAATCGACTTGTCGGACGGCGACCTGCTGGCGATCCTCGGACTGGGCGGCGTCGAGCCGCGGCCGGTCACCGCGGCGTTGATCGACCCGCTGCCGGAGGTCGATCCGGTGGTGCGACCGGAGATCGATCTGGCAGGCAGGCCGGTGGACTACGGTCTCGACTCATTGCGGATCGGGCAGGTGTTCACGGTGGACACCGCCTCGGGCAGGGAGACCTACGTCGCCCTGGCAGATGGTGTCCAGGAGGTCGGTCCGGTGGTGGCCGACGTCATCCGTTCGACGACGACGGTGGGTGCGGTCGTGTCCGTGGATCCCGACCGGATGGGCGTCCCGCGCTCGGTGGCGCTGAACGTGGATGCCTTCCCAGCGGATCGTCCCTCGGTCCTCTCGACCGGTGACTCCCCGGTGCTGTGCGTTCGCGATGCGGGCAGGGAGGGGTCAGTGGGCCGGCGGGTGACCGTTGTCGCCGGCGCTCCGGCTCCGTCGGCCGCACAGGCGCGTCCGGTGGCCGGCGCGGACGGGGGCGGGCCGGCGATCGACGTGCTCGGCGTACCCGGTGGAGGCCTTCTGGTGACCGCGGTCGGACGAGGCACGTCAACCCGCGGTGCGGTGACGACGATCGTCGCCGATACGGGCGTGCGCTTCGACATCCCCGACCCGGAGACCGCAGCGGTCCTCGGTGTCGGTGGGACCCCGGTGCCGGTCGACGGTGCGATCATCGACCGGCTCCCCGCAGGACCCAGGCTGGAC
>NZ_JAALEE010000152.1:0-7622 GCF_014145265.1 Dietzia sp. CW19
GCCAGGCCGGTGCCGCCGCCGCACCGGCGGCCCGCACCCCCCTGGGCTCCGCCACCGAGACGATCCCCCGGCGGATGGACGCCAACGGGGAGTCCCCCCTGGCGGACGTCATCGCCGACTGCCAGCTCCACGCCACGCGGGGCCGTGGCGCACAGCTCGCGCTGTCCAACCCGGACTCGCTGCGCACGGACCTGCCGCAGGGCCCCCTGGACTACGCGACCCTGCACACCGTGCAGCCCTACGGCGACCGCCTCTACCTGGTGACCGTGACCGGCGAGGAGCTCCAGGCGGCGTTCGACCACTTCGCCGACGACATCGGCGACAACGGCCCGGCGGTCTCGTCCAACGTGAGCTACACCGTGGATGCCCGTCGACCGGTCGGTGCCAGGGTCACCGAACTCCGCGTCGACGACGAACCGGTCGATCCGGCCCGCGAGTACACCGTCGTGGTCAACGAGTTCATCGCCTCACCGGAGTTCAACGGTTCGCCCCTCGCCGAGCGCGGGGATCGCCGTGAGGCCGGCCTCACGGACATCGACGCCCTGCTCCGGTACGTGGAGGACGAGGGCCCGCTGAGCGCCCCGGAGCCCGGACGGGTCCGGGTCGTCCGGTAGCGACCACCTCCCACACCGGGGGCCTCCTTAGTAATATCGCGTCGTGCATTCTAAGATGGATTTCATTACCCGATCCGGGCCCCCCACCGGACCGACGCGATCGGCTGACGCATCCAGCACAAGCCGGTCCACCCTCGACCTGAACTCTTCCTGAGAAAATGGGTGCCCATGCCACAGCGACGACGTTGGTCACCGCCGATGAGAGCCGCGCGGATCAGCATGGGTCTGACCACGGTCCTGGCGGTGGGGTCCGCATGTGTCTCCACCGGCGCGGCGCCGGTCGTGGTGACCGACCCGGGTGCCCCGGCGAGGCTCGACGAGGTGACCGTCCAGCGGTTCGAGTACCCCACGCACGACGCCCCGGATCCGGAGCAGAACTGGGCTGACCTCTACCTCCCGGCCGGGGAACAGCGGGTCGACTCGATCCCCCTGGCGGTCCTCATCCACGGCGGGGCGTGGCAGGACCAGATCGGGGCCGACTCCTTCGATCCGCTCGCCCGCAAGCTCGCCAGCCGCGGCATGGCCGTCTACAACATCGAATACCGACGCGTGGGGTCGGGCGGCGGATGGCCGACCACCTTCCACGACGTCGCGAGCGCACTGGACCATGTGGTCGAGGTGGACAAGAGGTTCCCGCAGATCACCACCGACGACGAGCTGGTGGTGGGACACAGCGCGGGAGCCCAACTCGCCGTGTGGGGCGGCACCCGACACCTGCTGGACGACGACGAGGTCGGCGCGAAGCCCGAGTTCCGCCCGACGCGGGTGGTCTCGATCGCCGGCCCCCTGGACATGGTCTACGCGGCCACCCACGGCGACGACAGGATCGTCACGGCGATGGGTGGCACCCCGTCGGAGGTCTCGGGGAGGTACGCGAAGGTCGACCCCATCCAGAACATCGACCCCGGCACACCGGTGGTCGCGATGCACGGGGCCCGCGATGTGACCGTGGCGCCCGAGAACTCCCAGCGGTACGTGGACGCGGTCACCCGGGCCGGCGGGAAGGCCAAGATGATCCTGTTCAACGACGAGGACCACGTCTCGCTCGTGTCCGGGGACTCCCGCGCCTACCCCCGGGTGCTCGAGATCATCCGCCACGTGTCGGCGGCGAACCTGCACGAGACGACCGCCTGACCGCGATCCCGCGGGCGGCGGACCGGCGGTCAGGCCCCCTGACAGTTGGAGGCGGGGGCGACGCCGGCGAACCGGTCGGTGAGGAACTGGGCTGTCTGCGCCTGGAATGGCACGAAGGCCTCGGAGTGGCCGAGGCGGTCGTACTGCGCGTAGGTGACGGCGACCCCGCGGGTGCAGTACTCGTGCGCCAGGCCTGCGACGTCCGCGGTCACCATGACCGAGTCGCCGATCCCGTCGACGTTGCCCACGGCGAGCAGCATCGGAACCCGTGGCGTGCCCGTCGTGCCCATCACGTTGTCCCCGATCGCACTCACCACCGCCGGGATGTCCAGAAGGGACGTGTACGGGGCGCGGACCATCTGGGCATCGGTGAGTCCGGGGTAGTCGGCGGCGAAGGCGTTGATGCACTGAGAGCTGACCGTCTCGACGAGCTGTCGGCCGTAGTCCGACAGGAAGCTGACCGTGTCCAGTCCGTACGCGCGCTGATAGGACACGACCAGCGCGGGGATGACCCCAGCCCACGAAGTGCTCCCGCTCACGTACGGGAGGTTGTGAGCCACGTTCACCGGGAGCCCTCCGGCGGCCGCGCCGACGATATTGAGTTCGGGCGCGTAGGTCGGCGCCATCTCGGCGCCCCACTGGGTGGGGACGGACCCGCCGGAGTATCCGACCAGTCCGACCGGGGTCGAGGCGGGTAGTCCGAGGTGGTCGATGGTCGCGCGGACCCCGTCCAGGGCGGCGTAGGCGGACTGGCGCCCGATCGTCCACTCCAGGTCGGGACCCTCGTAGTCGGGGACGACGACGGTGTAACCGGCCGCGAGGTACCCGGCGATCACCCCCTGTTCCGCGATCCCCGCCTGGCTGGGCGTTCCGTTCCCGGTCAGGGTGTAGGAGGGGTCGCATTCGGAGCCCAGGGCGTCGTAGGCCATGTGGTAGGAGATCAGCCTGGCGGGCCCCGGGACCAGCGGTCTGAGGATCGTCGCGACGGTGGCGCTCGGGCCGCCCGCCTGGTCGGTCGTCCGGTAGAGCACCTGGGTGCTGGTGAGCGGGGTGGCGCGTTCGAGCGAACCGTAGGACATCGATCTGCTCTCGATCACCGTCCCCGGCGCGAGATCGGCGATCGGCCCGTCGGGAGTGTAGAACGGGTCGGCGGACGGGAGCGGCACGGGCGGCGGGGCGGCGGACTGAGCCGCCGCGGATCCCACCCCGGCGACGAGACCCGCGCAGAACAACAGCAGGAGGGCGAGGGCGCACGCGGCACCCCGACGCGTCTGACGGATGGCGGTCCTGGTCCCGGTCATGGCGCACTCCCGGCGTCTCGTCGCGCTCGACGGATGGTGCGGTGGGGACCGGGTCGCCGGTCGACAGCGGTGGACGGACCCGCACGCTCACTACGATGCTGTCGCAGATCATCCCAGCAGCACACGCGGTTTGTAAACAGGTCGTTATGCGCCCGGTCCGCATCGTCGCGATCACCGGCGTGACCCCGATGCGTGTCCGCACTCAGCAGTCGAGCTCGTTGAGCAGATCGACCGCCGCGCGCGTAGTCGCCGATCCACCGGTCGTGGATACGCTTGATCGGCAGCGGCGCGAGCGACAGGTGTCGCTCGCGACCGGTCCTGCTTCCCGTCACCAGGTCAGGGCCCGCTAGAGCACACGGGCACCGGTTCACCAGCAGTGTCGCGGCGAACTTCACCGCCAGAGGCCTATGACCCTGGATCGAGTTCTGGTGTCTGGGCGGGTGACCGCAGGTCGCGCCGGCAGTATGCCGCGAGCGCGCTACCCCCGGTTGGCCGTCATCACCACCTCGGCCGGGTTGGGGACGACTCCGACGTCGGGAACCAACTTGGCCTGGCGCGTACCGGGTACCGCGCGCGGTTGCGCGCCAGCAGTTACATCTGAAAAGGATCAGCGCTGGTCAGCACGCTGAAGGGCCCGGGCGGGCAGCTACCCACTAAAGGGATGACGCCCGCTTCGCCCAAAACGGCACGTACTGCATGTGCCGCCTGCCAGCGTCGGGGTCATGGGGAGCGATGACCCCGGCATCTAGCGCATCACGGATGTACGAAGACGCAGTTGAGGACTCCCTGTCCCCAAGGCCGAAGCGCTCACGAACTGACGAGTTGACCGCTCGTTCACCGCTCACGTATCTCAGGCAGGCGTGAAGGTAGACGGCGCGCACCCGTTCCTCGCGGTCCATCGACCGTGGGTCCTTATGGGCGTAGAGAACGACTGTCGTGTGGTTCTCATCGACCCGGATCAAAGGCGCTGGCAACTGATGAAACTCAATCTCGGCTGCGATCCGATCCCAGCCACTGCCTCGTTCCTCACAAATATGGCACCGTCGCATCATCGATGCGAGCTTCTCATTTCTCGACCTCGGCGCGGCATCGACGAAACGAGCGGGGTCAATAAGGGGCGTTCCAGGATTCGTTATTTCCAGACGATCATCGTAAAGTTCAATCATCGGGCCGGCACCGCCGATAGAGAAGTCCTGATGAACCAACGCATTGGCAACGAGCTCACGTATCACAGTAGGAGGAAACATGCTCACTTCGGTGCGCAACGCTTTTCCAATTACTTCGTTCGCTGGCAATAGGCTATCAATATACGAAACCAGACCTTCGAAACCGCACGCGTACCCCCGTGCCCCCAGTTGTTCGCGTTCGGCAGTCAGTTTATTCTTGCCGCGGTACTTCACAACCCGAGCCGCCTTACGCTCAAGAGTCGGGTAATCAGTCAGCGCATTCGAGAAAAGCAGAGCTCCGAGGTTGGTGACGGCATACCGCCCCGTGGGTTCTTGCTCGAGGATCTTACTACCCACCAGAGCTTCTAGCACTACAGAAAGCTCGGATGGAGCCGGAAGTTTCTGGAGTTCGAAGTAGACACTGAAATCGATCGCCTTAAGCGCTTCGGCTTCTGCCAAGCCCCCAGTCACCACTCTGTACTCGAACGGTACCTGGTCGAGATTGCGGTACAACTGACGCGCCTCCGCTGGGTGGTCACTTAGCTTCTTCTTGTGGCTACCTATCCGGATGTACGACGTGCCGCTGAATTGCACCGGAGAATGGCTAGCCGCGGCGATCTCAAGGATGACAAATCGCATCCCCTGAACTTGACCTACCTTGTACGTGAGTCCAGGGTCAGGCTCCAATAAACCGGTCACCCAGGGCTCGAAACTCTGGTTTCCCTTCTTCAGGATGGTGTGGTCGAATTTCGTGCCTACCAGTTTGTGTGTGCGGTCCTCAACACCCCAAACAAGATACGCACGAGCTTCACCGTGGAGAGCAGCAGAATTGGCCAGCGCGGAAATGTACTGGCCAATCTCATGGGGGTCGGACAAACCCACTTTGAACTCGAGCCACTCACATTCCTGCGGCTGCGCTCGGAGTCGCTCGAGCAACTCGCCGAACGCGTCTCCTCCCAGGGGGACCGATGACATATTCACTCCGCAACCCTATCCAAGCGCGGAAGGCGGTGCGCCCGAAGCTCGATTGGCTCCATTTCGGACAGCAGGGATCGTAGGAAGCGCCTGTCAAGGACGGTCTACATCCAGTCAACCGGGCAGCCGAAGCCCAGCCTGGTTGCGTGAGGCCCGAGAAGGGAGTGGCCAAGATCAGCCACGAACGCCAGCCTTGACCCCGAAACCCTGCTTGAGCAGCACGTCCTGTGACCAACGGCGGAAGTGGAGGGATTTGAACCCCCGGTGCTGTTGAGGCACGCTCGCTTTCAAGGCGAGTGCATTCGGCCGCTCTGCCACACTTCCTCGTCGTCCGCCACGACACGCTCGAGTGCGTGGTTCCACGTGGAACACGCGGAGACGACGGTGCTCATCGTAGTGGACCCCGCCCGCCCGCACCCAGCCCGGCTGCCGACCGGGGCCATCGCGGCTACGGTCGAGGGCATGAAGGCCATCGAGTATCGCAACGGTCCCGATTCCCTCCGTCTGACGGAGGTCGACGATCCGATCCCCGGTCCCGGCGAGGTGCTCGTCGACGTGGCGGCCACGGCCGTCAACCGCGCCGACCTGCTGCAGTCCAAGGGGCACTACCCGCCCCCGCCCGGTGCGTCGGAGATCCTCGGCCTCGAGTGCTCGGGGCGGATCTCCGCCGTGGGCGAGGGCGTCGAGGGCCTGGCCGTCGGCGACGAGGTGTGCGCCCTCCTGGCCGGCGGCGGGTACGCCGAGAAGGTGGCCGTGCCCGCCGGACAGGTCATGCCCGTGCCGGTCGGGGTGTCGTTGCACGAGGCCGCGACCCTGCCCGAGGTGGCCTGCACGGTGTGGTCCAACCTCGTCATGACGGGCGGGCTCGGCCGCGGCGTCCTGACACCCAACACCCGCTGGGGCGACTCGGAGCTCGGGGCCCCGCGGGTGCTGATCCACGGTGGGGCGGGTGGCATCGGCTCCCACGCGATCCAGGTCTGCCGCGCGCTCGGCGCCCGCGTGGCCACCACCGCCGGAGGTCCCGAGAAGGTCCGGAAGTGTCGCGAGCTCGGCGCCGACCTGGCGATCGACTACCGCGAGGACGAGTTCCCCGACCGGGTCAGGGAGTGGACCGACGACGACGAGAGAGGCCGTGGCGTCGACCTGATCCTCGACGTGATGGGCGCGAAGTACCTCGAACCCAACATCGCCTCACTCGCCCCGGACGGCCGACTGATCGTGATCGGCATGCAGGGCGGGGTGAAGGGCGAGCTGAACCTGGGAGCCCTGCTCCCGCGCCGCGCCGGTGTGCTGGCCACCAATCTCCGGGCCCGCCCGGTGGACGGTCCCGGCGGCAAGACCGGCATCTGCCGGGAGGTGGTGGACCACGTCTGGCCGATGATCGCGGCGGGAGACGTGACCACCCGCGTCTCGCGTGAGATCCCGCTGGAGCGGGCAGCGGAGGCGCTGGGCCTGCTCGAGTCGGGCGAGAGCCACGGCAAGATCCTGCTGACCGTCGACTGATCACTGACCGTCGAGTGATCCCTGACCGTCGAGTGACCGAGGAGGAACTGACGATGGCCGCCACCGCAGACGCCGACGACCCCGGTGCCGAGCACGGTCCAGCCACCTTCATGACCGCGAGTCGCACGATCCCGGCGTCCGCGTCGGAGGTCTTCGCGCTGCTGGCCGATCCGACCCGCCACAAGGACACCGAACCCGGGGACTGGGTACGCGACGCGGTCACGACGGAGGCCATCAGCGGGGTCGGGGACGTCTTCGCGATCACCATGTACAGGGAGGCCGGGGGCGGTGACTACGTCATACACAACGTGGTCACGGCATTCGAACCGGACCGCACGATCGAATGGGAGCCCGGCCGGACCGACGAGGCCGGTCACCTCTCCACCGGCGGGTGGAGTTGGCGATACGACCTGGCCCCGGCGGGCGCGTCCACCGAGGTCACCCTCCGGTACGACTGGACCCGCACACGGGAGGGGTTCGCCGCCGAGATCGGCGGGATGCCGCCGTTCGGACGCGATTTCCTCGAGGCGTCACTGGCCTCGCTCGAGGCGGCGTTGGCGAACTGAACCCGTGCGATGCTCTCGTGCGATGCTCTCGTGCGTTGAGCCGGCGCGGTGAGCGGGTACGACGGTCAGCCCGCCGGGAGGTGGTCCAGCATCTCGAGCACCTCGTCGCACCAGCTCACCCACGCCTGCTCCACCTGGATGCCCAGCGTGAGCACCCGGTGCTGCAGGAGGTCGCGGGCGTCCCCCGGGTCGGGCCGGGCGAAGTCCCTGTCCTCGATCTCGCGGTAGCGGCGGAAGTTGGCGGCCCGCTGGTCGCGGTGGTGCGTCAGCGCCTCCCGGACCTCGTGGACCGCCCCCGTCGCGGCCGCGGCGCGCACCCGCACCGCCATGGTGGACCGCATCGGGTCGGGCTCGTCCGGCTCA
>NZ_JAALEE010000012.1:0-24519 GCF_014145265.1 Dietzia sp. CW19
CGTTCCTGGTGGGGTGCAGCTCGATGATCGCCGCCGCCGCCGATCCGGTGACCAGCCCGACGCCCAGACCCTGCACCACCCGCGCGGCGATCAGCCAGGCCACCGAGGGCGCCGCCGCGAGCCCGGCCATGCTCAGCACCAGCAGCACCAGGCCGGTGATCACCACCGGCCGGCGGCCGATCGCGTCCGACAGTCGTCCCAACAGAAGTAGCGGGACCAGGACCGCCAGCGCGTACACCGCGTAGACGACCGTGATCATGGCGCCGCTGGTCCCCCAGGCCTCCTGATAGTCCACGTACAGGGGGGAGGGCGTCGCGCTCGACATCAGCGCCGCCGTCACGACGAGCGCCATCAGGACGAACGGTGTCCACGAGCGGGAAGTGCTGTCCACGGGCGGTCCTGGGGTCGGTCCACCACGGCCCGACACCCGTCGGGCGGGGAGGGGGACGCGGGAGGGAGAGGAGTGGAGCCTAGGGGATTCGAACCCCTGACATCTGCCTTGCAAAGGCAGCGCTCTACCAACTGAGCTAAGGCCCCGTGCCACAAAGCGTGAACGCCGGACCGCGGCTAGCGATCCGGCGTCTGCCATGCGGGGGTGGGCCTAGGAGGACTTGAACCTCCGACCTCCAAATTATCAGTTTGGCGCTCTAACCACCTGAGCTATAGGCCCTCGTACCGAAGCGTTAATCTACCCGACGCGCGCGCCGCCACCCAAATCGGGAGTCCCGCGGCGATGACGGGACCCCCGAACCGGCACCTCAGTTCCGGCGATCGCTCAGCGTCACCTGCACGCCGCCACCGGTCAGCCCGGCGGCGAGGTTGTAGATGAACACCGCGAGGGTCGTCAGGATGGCCAGCAGCAGGACATTGAGCAGTCCCACGCCGCCGCTGTAGAGGAAGATCGTCGACGGCCCGATCGCGGCCGCCGACTCGTCACCCGCGACCCCGGAGAGCAACCCCCCGAGCCGGTCCCACACCCCCATGCCGGAGAGCAGGAGGTAGGTGACACCGATCGCGACCATCCACACCAGGTACAGGGCGAACATCAGCCCGAGCACGGTGGTGAACGCCGACCACGGGTCGATGCGTCGCAGGACTAGCACCGACTCCATCGGCCCCCGCCGCTCCGTCGGCGGAACCATGGGGGCCGCGCGACCGGCCGCGCCACCCGAGTGCGCGGTCGCGACACCGCCGGGCAGTCCCTCGGCGCGGTGCTGGGTCGCCGCGGGGAACGACGCGGTCGCGGTCGCGTCGTCGGGGGTGGTCTCCACGGCGGGGGACTCCGCCCCGGTCGTGGAGCTGGCCGACCCGCCGAAGCCCGGCGCAGGGGTGGAACCCTTGGGTGCCGGGCCGCTCTCGGGTCCGTCGCTCGGCTCGGTCATCGCCTTCTACTCCTTGTCGGACCCGGCGTCGAGCCGGTCGTCGTCGTCGGGCTCGTCGGCGTTGCGGGCGATCGCCAGCAGCGAGTCGCCCTCGGCGAGGTTCATCAGGCGCACGCCCTTGGTCTGCCGGCCCGCCTTGCGCACCTGCTTGGCGAACGTGCGGATCACGCCACCGCTGGACGTGATGGCGTAGAGCTCGTCCTGCAACTCCACGATCGTCGCACCCACGAGCTTGCCGCGCTTGGGATCGAACATGAGCGTGAGCACGCCCTTGCCGCCCCGGCCCTGGGCGGTGTACTCGGCCAGCGCGGTGCGCTTGGAGTACCCGCGCTCGGTGGCCACCAGCAGGAAGAGCTGGTTCTCGTCCATCTCCGAACGGACCACCGACATGCTGAGCAGGGCGTCGCCGTCGTTGAACCGCATCCCCATGACACCGGACGTCGCACGGCCCATCGGGCGGAGCGTGTCGTCGTTGGCGTGGAACCGGATCGACTGTCCCTTCTCGGAGACCAGGAGGAGGTCGTCCTCGGGGCCGGCGAGGGCGGCACCGACGAGCTCGTCGCCGTCGCGGAGGTTGACGGCGATGAGACCGCCCGAGCGAGGCGAGTCGTAGTCCTCGAGACGGGACTTCTTGACCAGGCCGTTGCTGGTGGCCAGGACCAGGTACGGGGCGTCCTGGTACCCCTTGATCCGGATGACCCCGGCGATCCGCTCCTCCGGCTGGAACGCGAGGAGGTTGGCCACGTGCTGGCCCCGCGCGGTGCGGCTGGCCTCGGGCAGCTCGTAGGCCTTGACGCGGTAGACCCGGCCCTTCGTGGTGAAGAACAGCAGCCAGTCGTGCGTGGAGGAGACGAAGAAGTGCCGGACGATGTCGTCCTGCTTGAGCTCCGCACCCCGCACACCCTTGCCGCCCCGCTTCTGGGCGCGGTAGAGATCCGTGCGGGTCCGCTTGGCGTAACCCGTCTCCGTGATGGTGACGACGACGTCCTCGCGGGCGATCAGGTCCTCGTCGGTGACGTCGCCGTCGGCCGGGATGATCACGGTGCGTCGGTCGTCGCCGTACTTCTCGACGATCTCGCGGAGTTCGTCTCCGACGATCGCCCGCTGCCGCTCGGGCTTGGCCAGGATGTCCTTGTAGTCGGCGATCTCGAGCTCGATGGCGGCGAGCTGGTCCACGATCTTCTGTCGCTCCAGGGCCGCGAGGCGGCGGAGCTGCATGTCGAGGATGGCCTGGGCCTGGTCGTCGTCGATGTCGAGGAGGTCCTTGAGACCCTCGCGGGCGATGTCGACGGTCTGCGACCGACGGATGAGCGCGATGACCTCGTCGAGAGCGTCGAGCGCCTTGACCAGCCCGCGCAGGATGTGGGCCCGCCGCTCGGCCTCGTCCAGCAGGTACTGGGTGCGCCGGACGATGACCTCGATCTGATGCGTGACGTACAGCCGCACCAGCTGGTGGATCGGGAGCGTGCGCGGCACGCCGTCGACGATCGACAGCATGTTGGCGCCGAACGACGTCTGCAGCTGCGAGTGCTTGTAGAGATTGTTGAGGACGACCTTGGCCACGGCGTCACGCTTGAGCGTGATGACGATCCGCAGGCCCACACGATCGGACGACTCGTCGTCGATCTTGGAGATGCCGGCGATCTTGCCGTCGCGCAGCTGCTCGGCGATCGACAGGATCATGTTGTCCGGGTTGACCTCGTAGGGCAGCTCGGTGATCACGATGACGGTGCGGTTGCCGTCCTCCTCGATGGAGGTCTTGCCGCGCATCCGGATCGAACCGCGCCCGGTGGTGTAGGCGTCCTTGATGCCCTGGTCCCCGACGATGAACCCGTGGGTCGGGAAGTCCGGCCCCTTGATGAAGCCCATGCAGGCGTCGAGCGCCTCGTCGTCCCCGGCGTCCGGGTTCTCCAGAACCCAGTAGACGGCCTCGGCGACCTCGCGGAGGTTGTGCGGCGGCATCTTGGTGGCCATTCCCACCGCGATGCCACTGGAGCCGTTGATCAGCAGGTTCGGTACCCGGGACGGCAGAACGACCGGTTCGGACGTCTTGCCGTCGTAGTTGGGCTGGAAATCGACAGTGTTCTTGTCGATGTCCCGCACCATCTCCATGGCGAGCGGGGTCATCTTGCACTCGGTGTAGCGCATCGCGGCCGCACCGTCGTTGCCGCGCGAACCGAAGTTCCCCTGGCCGTCGACCATCGGGTAGCGCATCGCCCACGGCTGGGCCAGACGGACCAGGGTGTCGTAGATGGCCGAGTCACCGTGCGGGTGGTAGTTGCCCATGGTGTCGGCGACGGGCTTCGCGGACTTCACGTAGCTACGGTCGGGCCGGTAGCCGTTGTCCCACATCGCGTAGAGAATGCGACGGTGGACGGGCTTGAGCCCGTCCCGGACGTCCGGGAGGGCCCGCCCGACGATGACGCTCATCGAGTAGTCGATGTAGCTTCTCTGCATCTCCGCCTGGATGTCGACCGGTTCGATGCGGTCGTGTCCCCCGGCGTCGGGCGGCAACGTCGTGTCCGTCATGGGCTCCTCTTCGGTTCCTCGTCGCGCTGGCTTCTCTCGCAGACGATGTCGCGGGCACGCGCGTGCTCTGACGGCGGCCGTACGACCCGCCCAGTCTATAGGTCCTGGGGAAACGGGTTCGAGGGCACGCCTCGGGCACCCTATTATCTGCGAATGGAACAAGTCCTCGACCGCGTTCGTCGCCGGGTCCTCCGGGCGTCACCGCTCCCGGACCCGGTCCTCGGCTGACCCCGTCCGCTCGCCCGGTCTCGCGTCGCCTGGTCTCGGGCCGCCTGGTCTCGGGCCGTCTCGACGGATTGCCGTGCCCAGATGATGTGACGCACGTAACATTTCCGTCATGTCGCGCCTCCGTAGTGAACCCGGCCACCGAAACCGTCGTCTCGTGGCCGTGGCGGGAGCCTCTGTCTTTGCGCTCGTCAGCGGCCTTGCAGCCCCTGCCGGCGCGCAACCGGTGACGCAGCCGACCGCGAACCGGGACGGCGTCCAGTTCGACCAGCCGGGCGGTTTCTACGACACCCGGGGCCTCGCACCCTCGTCCCCGGGCGCCGTCCTCCGTGCGCAACCGGCCGACCTACCGCTCGCGGTGTCCGTCCCCGGACTACCTCCGCTTCCCTCCCCGCTGCCGGCGGTGGCTCAGCGGGTCGTCTACCAGACCGTCGACGTCGACGGTCGACCCGTGGCCACATCCGGCGCGCTGTACGACTCGACCGCACCGTGGAACGGTCCCGGACCACGACCCACCATCGTGATCGGGCCCGGTACGCAGGGTCAGGGCGACGCGTGTGCCCCGTCCCGGAATCTTGAGACGGCGCTCGGCGTGAACCCGCAGACCGGGGGCGCGGTGCCCTCGTATGAGCAGGCGTTCGCGCTGGTCCTGGCCGCCCAGGGCTTCCGGGTGATGGTGATCGACTACATCGGGCTCGGCACGCCCGGCGTGCACACCTATTCCGACCGGGTGGAGCAGGCCCACGCCATGCTGGACGGTGCCCGGGCCGCCCGCGCTCTGAGCGGGGACGCTCCCGTGGTGTTCTGGGGCCATTCCCAGGGTGGAGGTGCCTCCGCGGCCGCTGCCGAGCTCGCCCCCGTGTACGCCCCGGACGTCGACCTGCGGGCGGCCTACGCGTCCGCTCCCCCGGCGGATCTGCTGGCGGTGCTCGACCACATCGACGGCTCCACGCTCACCGGTGCGATCGGGTACGCCATCAACGGCATGTCCCAGCGCTTCCCCGCCGTCCAGCAGGTGGTCGACAGGCAGGTCAACGGCGCCGGTCGGGCCGCGCTCGCAGACATCGCCGGCCTGTGCACCCTCGACCTGCGCTCGGCGTACGGGATGCGCACCACCAACGAGTGGACCCACTCGGGCCGCAGCCTCGGAGAGCTGATCCGCTCCGAGCCCGAGGCACTACGGGTCCTCGATCACCAGCGGATCGGCCGACTCCGACCCGAGGTCCCGGTGATGGTCGCCGGGGGTGTCAACGACGACATCATCCCGCTCGGTCAGGTCGAGCAGCTCGGCCGGGACTGGTGCGAACAGGGAACGGCCGTGCACTTCCGTTATGAGACGACCCCGCCCGTCGCCGGCGTGACGCACGCCGCGGCGGCCGTGACCAACTTCCCGGCGGCCCTGGACTTCGTCACCCGCCGGCTCGCGGGAGAACCCGCGCCGAACGACTGCGGGAGCCTGTAGCCCGCGGGGGCGCGGATCAGACGTCGAGGAAGCGGACGTCCCGCGCGTTGCGGGTGATGAAGTTGCGGCGCGCGTCGACGTCCTCGCCCATGAGGATCGAGAACAACTCGTCGGCGGCCGCGGCGTCGTCGAGCGTGACCAACCGGAGGGTGCGCACCGTCGGATCCATGGTGGTCTCCCACAGCTCCTTGGGGTTCATCTCACCGAGACCCTTGTAGCGCTGGATCCCGTCCTCGACGTTGATCTTGCGCTTCTTCTCCAGACCGATCTTGAGGAGCTCGTCGCGCTCGCGGTCCGAGTACGCGAAGTCGGGCTCGCCCTTGCCCCACTTGAGCTTGTACAGCGGCGGCTGCGCCAGGTAGACGTTCCCGTTCTCCACCAGCGGCTTCATGAACCGGAACAGGAGGGTGAGCAGGAGCGTCGAGATGTGCTGACCGTCGACGTCGGCGTCGGCCATCAACACGATCTTGTGGTAGCGCAGCTTCTCGAGATCGAACTCCTCGTGGATACCCGTGCCCAGGGCGGTGATGATCGCCTGGACCTCCGTGTTCTTGAGGACCTTGTCGATCCGGGACTTCTCGACGTTGATGATCTTCCCGCGCAGCGGCAGGATCGCCTGGAACATCGAGTCCCGACCGGACTTGGCCGAGCCGCCGGCGGAGTCGCCCTCCACGATGTACAACTCGGACTTGGCCGGGTCCTTGGAGCGACAGTCGGCCAGCTTCCCGGGGAGCCCGCCGATATCGGTCGCCGACTTGCGGCGGACCATCTCGCGGGCCTTGCGGGCGGCGACGCGGGCCTGGCTCGAGGCGATGCCCTTGTTGACGATCACCCTGGCCTCGGCCGGGTTGGCCTCGAACCAGTGACCGACGTGCTCCGAGACCTGCCGCTGGATGAAGCCCTTGACCTCGGTGTTGCCCAGCTTCGTCTTGGTCTGACCCTCGAACTGGGGGTCGGAGATCTTGGCCGAGATCACCGCGGCGAGGCCCTCGCGGATGTCGTCACCCGTGAGGTTGGGGTCCTTCTCCTTGAGCAGCTTCTTGTCGCGGGCGTACTTGTTCACCAGTGAGGTCAGCGCGGCGCGGAAGCCCTCCTCGTGGGTGCCGCCCTCATGGGTGTTGATCGTGTTGGCGAAGGTGTGGACCGACTCCGAGTACCCGGAGTTCCACTGCATCGCGACCTCGACCTCGTGGCCCGTGCCCTTGCCCTCGAAGTAGAGGATCGTCTGGTGGATCGCCGTCTTGGACTTGTTGATCGCGGTGACGTAGTCCTTGAGGCCGTCCGGGTAGTGGAAGGTGCGCTTGCGCTCACGGACCTTGACCGGCTCGGCGGGCTCGGTGGTCTCGACGGCCCCCTCGACGAAGGCCTGCTCCGCGTCCACGGCGTGCTCGATGTCCGACCCCTCGTCGGAACCGGGCGCGGAGTCGGATCCGCGACCCTCGCTGTCCGCGATCGCGTCGAGCTCCGCTGCCTGTTCCGCCCGGGACCGTCGATCGGTCAGGGTGATGGTCAGGCCCTTGTTGAGGAACGCCATCTCCTGGAGGCGACGGGCCACCACGTCGAAGTCGTACTCGGTGGACTCGAAGATCGACCCGTCAGCCCAGAAGCGGACCCTGGTGCCGGTTCCCTCGGCGGGCCCGGCGTCGACGAGCTTCTCGGGGACGGCCATGTTGAAGTTCTGCTGCCACAGGCGTCCGTCCCGCTTGATCTGCACCTCGACCCGGGTCGACAGCGCGTTGACCACCGAGATGCCCACGCCGTGGAGACCACCGGAGACCGCGTAGGAGTCGGAGTCGAACTTGCCGCCCGCGTGCAGCTGGGTCATGACGACCTGCACGGTGGGCATGCCCTGCTCGTGCATCTCGACGGGGATGCCACGGCCGTCGTCGATCACCTCGACGCCGCCGTCCTCCAGCAAGGTCACCTTGACACCGGTCGCGTGGCCGGCCATTGCCTCGTCGATCGAGTTGTCCACCACCTCCCAGATCAGGTGGTGCAGACCGCGCGTCCCTGTGGAGCCGATGTACATACCCGGACGCAGCCGGACGGCCTCGAGTCCTTCGAGAACGGTGATCGATGACGCACCGTAGTCGTTCGTGCCCTTCTTGCTGGCCTTGCTCTTGGCGTCCGCCACGTGCGAACTCCTCGCGTCTCGGGGGTCTGGGACCGGCCCAGTCTACCTGCGACAACCCGCGCGCGGCCCCCGGGCTCGCCAGGACGGGCCCGATGGCCACCCGGGTGGCTCCGCCCCTCAGCCGTAGGTGTCCCGCGGCCCACGACCGGACACGTGCAACGGGCCCTTCCGCCAACTGGGTTTCTCGGGGCCCTCGATCTTGAGGCGACGCACGTGACCCGGTCCCATGGCCGCGGCGATCTTGCGGAGGATGTCGGCCGCCACGAGCCGGAGTTGGGTCGCCCACGCGGTGCTGGAGGCGCGGACGTACAGCACGCCCTCCTCGAGTCGCTCCGGGGTGGCGTGCGCGGACATGTCCTCGCCGACGATGCGGTCCCACTCCGCGAACAGCCGACCGGTGGTGACCTTGTCGTCCCAACCCCGTCTCTTGGCGACCTGGCCGACGAGTCGCCCGAGCGGCTGGGGATCCCAGGGGTCGGCACCCGACCCGGTCCAGCCACGTTTGCGCAGCCGCTTCCCGCCTCCCACCGGACCGGTCCGCCCGCGACCGACCTGTTTGCCGTCCGCACGAGCCCGTGTGCGTGCCTCCTCGAGGGCCTGCCTCGCGATGTCATAACCGCGTTGTGGCGGGTCGGACGGTGTTATCGGATCCCTCCGCTGATCGTCGGTCACCTGTGGACCTCCCTGGTCGAGGGTGCGGTGTCGTCGTCTCCGTCGTTCTGGTCGTCGTCCATAACCTCGTCGTGACGTCCGGCGGCGCGGCGCGACACCGTGATGTCCGAGTGACGACCCGCGCCCTCCCCCGTCATCACCACGTCATGACGGACCCCCCGCAATCCGTCCGGGACGTCCTCGCCGACCGCCGCGGTCACCAAGACCTGTTCGACGCCGGTCGCCGCCGCCGCGAGGGCGGCACGGCGGTGGCGGTCGAGTTCGGCGAACACGTCGTCCAGGAGCAGGACGGGCTCGATGCCGTCCGCCCGGAAGAGTTCGAGCGATCCGAGGCGCAGGGCGAGGGCGAACGACCACGTCTCGCCGTGGCTGGCGAACCCCTTGGCGGGCTCGTCACCGAGCGACAGGACCACATCGTCCCGGTGAGGTCCGACGAGGGACATCCCCCGGTCGATCTCGTCCTGGCGTCTCCTCCCGAGCTCGGCGAGCAGGACAGCCTCGACGAGCTCGGGGTCGGCCAACTCGGACTCCTCCGGCGCGGCGCCGACCCGGAACCGGTACGCGAGATCGGCCGGACGGGACTCCGGCGCCAGACCGCGATAGGCATCGACGACCAGTGGTCGCAACTCCTCGAGCAGGAGGACGCGCCCCGCGACGATCCTCGCCCCGAGTTGGGCGAGACGACCGTCCCACACGTCGAGCGTGTCCAGGGCCGCCTCCGCCTCCTCCCCCCTCCCGCGCCGGAGAACGCCGGAGGCGGATTTGAGGAGGGCCGACCGCTGTCGGAGAACAGAGGAGTACTCGGCGAGGTCGCCCCCGTGGGCGGGCCGACGTTGGACCAGGAGCTCGTCGAGCAGTCTGCGACGCTCGGCCGGTTCCCCCCGGACCAGGGCCAGGTCCTCGGGTGCGAAGAGCACGGACTGCACCACCCCGAGGATGTCGCCGAGGCGGCGGCAGGGCGAGGTGTTGAGCCGCGCCCGGTTGGGCCGCCCCGAGTTGAGGGCCAGCTCCACGGTGAGTTCACGTCCGGCGTTGTGGGCGAGGGCGGCGATCATGGCCGTCTCCGCGCCCGTGCGGATCATCGGTGCCTCGGCTGCAACCCGGTGCGATCTCAGGGTGGCCAGCACCCCGACGGCCTCGAGGACGTTCGTCTTCCCGTGACCGTTGCGCCCCACCAGTGTGGTCACCCCGGGCTCCAGCTCCAGCTCGAGCAGAGGCCAGGATCGGAAATCCAGGAGCCTGAGGTGACGCAGGTGCATGCCGGGCGGCTTCGGGAGAGCCGGGTCAGCCCGGCAGGCGGACCGGCATGAGCAGGTAGGTGTGGTTCGAGTCGACGGGGGCGATCGCGCCGTCGGCGTCCGGGGAGGGCAGTTCCTCGGGAGCGGGGCGCAGGACCGCGGGACGGCTGGCCTGGGTGAACCCGAACGCGACGCGCGCCGAGTGCATGCTGCCGAGCCCGTCCAACAGGTAACCGGGGTTGAACGCGATGGTCAGGGGCTCACCGAGGAAGTCGACGGGGAGGGTCTCAGAGGCCTGGGCCGCGTCATCCCCGCCCGCGGAGAGCGCCAACTCGCCGTCGGAGAACGTCATCCGGACCTGCACTCCCCGGTCCGCGACCAGCGCGACGCGCTTGATGGCCTGCACCAGCGCGTCGACCTGGACGACCGCCATCGAGGTGTGTTGGGTCGGCAGCAGCTGGCGGACCTTGGGGAACTCGGCGTCGAGGAGCCGCGTCGTGGTGCGCTGCCCGGAGACCAGCACGCCCATGATGCCGTCCGCCCCGACCTCCGAGCCCGCGCCCAGGCTGAGGTCGACACGCCCACCCTGGCCCGCCGACCGGGTCACGTCGGACAACGTCTTGGCCGGGATCAGGACCTCCACGGCCACGTCCTCGCGAGCGGGTTCCCACTCCAGATCGCGGATGGCCAGGCGGAACCGGTCGGTCGCGATGAGGGTGACCCGGGGTCCCTCGATCTCCATCCGGATGCCGGTGAGCATCGGGAGCGTGTCGTCCTTGCCGGCCGCCACGGCGACCTGGGCCACGGCCTCGGAGAACGCGTCGACCGCGGCCGATCCGGTCACCCCGGGCATCGCCGGCAGCTGCGGGTAGTCCTCGACCGGCATCGTGGGCAGGGTGAACTTGGCGGTGCCGCAGTTGATGTACATCTTCTGGGCGCTCACCGTGACCTCGACCGGACGGTCCGGGAGCGCGCGGGCGATGTCGGCTAACAACCGACCGGACACCAGGGTGCTCCCCGGCTCGGACACCTCGGCCGGGACGGAGACCTGCGCGGAGGTCTCGTAGTCGAAACCCGAGATGGTCAGACCGGAGTCCGCCTCGAGGAGAACCCCGCCGAGGATCGGGACCGACGGTCGAGACGGAAGGGTCCGCGCCACCCAGGCCACCGAATCGGCGAAGTCCTCGCGGGTGACGCGGAACGTCGGATCCGTGATCTCCATCGGTGACCTCTTTCTGGGCGGGGCGCGTACCGCCGGTATCTGGACGAGTGGTCTGTTCGCGGCTGCGGTCTCGGGCGTTCTCTGGCGTCCGACGGGGTCCGCCGGATCATCTCCATGAGAGTAACCGCTCCCGCCGACAGCGGGAACACGGAGTCCTGTAACCCGGTCAAGCAGGCTCGCCGTTCCACATACCTACTTCTTACAAGAACTCTCTAGAGAGATAAGTAGTAGTAGTAGGTCCTGTGAAATTGTGAGCCGACGCCTGTCTACGCAGTTCAGAGTGCGATTGTGGCTGTGGACCGAATCGGCTCATCCTGTGACTTGCGAGCGGCGCGGGTGGAATCACAGATTTCGGTCCACCGTCTGTCCACCGCCGGTCCACAGGAACCCACAGAGTTGTCCACAGGTGTGAAGGGTGTGGCACATGGTATGAGGGGGGTCACATTTACATGTCGGAACGGTCACACGACTCCGACTCTCGAGAACCGGGGGTGGTCCGTGGGGCGGGCGTGTGCGGCGCCGGGCCACTCGGGGGGCGGCCCGACGAGGAGCCACGCGGAACCGAGCGGTCCGGCCCGACGAGGGCACGGACGAAGGCATCGGCGAGCGCACGGATGACCCGCCGCACGGGCAGCAGAGGGATTGCGAGGGGACACGCCGAGGTGAGGCCGGAGGGACGGGTCACAAGGACCGTCAGAGAGAGCGCGAGCGTTCCTTGATCCGGGCGGTGAGCTCCTGGATCTGGTCGTACATGCGCCGGTCGTCCTTGATCTCCTTGAGGATCTTCCGCTGGGCGTACATGACCGTGGTGTGGTCCTTGCCGCCGAAGGTGACGCCGATCTTGGGTAGTGACAGGTCCGTGAGCTCTCGGCAGAGGTACATCGCGATCTGCCGGGCGCGGGAGAGGGACCGGGTCTTCGACGTGCCGCAGAGCTCGTCGATGCTGGTCGAGAAGAACTCCGCGGTGACCGCCATGATGGTGGCCGCCGAGATCTGGAGGGAATCGTCGTCCGAGACCACGTCGCGCAGGACCACCTCGGCCAACGGGACGTCGATCTCGTGTCCGTTGAGGGAGGCGAACGCGACGACCCTGATCAGCGCACCCTCGAGCTCGCGGATGTTGCGCTGCACGCGTGTGGCGATCAGCTCCAGGACATCGCGGGGGACCACGTAGTTCTCCGACTTGGCCTTCTTGTCGATGATCGCGATTCGCGTCTCGAGCTCGGGCGGCTGGATGTCCGTGATGAGACCCCACTCGAAGCGGGTACGCAGCCTGTCCTCGAGGGGCTGGAGCTGCTTGGGGGGCCGATCGGAGGAGATGACGATCTGCTTCTGGGCGTTGTGGATCGTGTTGAAGGTGTGGAAGAACTCCTCCTGCACCTGCTCCTTGCCGATGAGGAACTGGATGTCGTCGACCAGGAGGATGTCGGCCTCGCGGTACCGCTTCTTGAACATGTTCTGGCGGCCGTCGCGGACGGAGTTGATGAAGTCGTTGGTGAACTCCTCGGTCGAGACGTACTTGACCTTCTGTTCGGAGTACATCCTCAGGGAGTAGTGCCCGATCGCGTGGAGCAGGTGTGTCTTGCCGAGCCCCGACTCGCCCCAGATGAACAGCGGGTTGTAGGCGCGCGCCGGGGCCTCCGCGACCGCGAGCGCCGCCGCTCGGGCGAACCGGTTGGAGTTCCCCTGGACGAACGCGCTGAACGTGTACCGCTCGTTGAGTCCAGGCGCGGTCGCCGCCGACAGGGCCTCGTCGCGGTCGCTGCCGTGCAGCAGTCGTTCGGCCGCGATCTGCTCCTCGGTCATGCGGACCGGGCGCGAGGTGGCCGGTGGATGGGAGGCCTCCGGCTCGGGTCGGTGTATCTCGTCGACGTCGATCCGGGGATCGTCGGCATCGGAGTGGTGGTGCCGGCCGGCGAGGGAGGTGTCGACCTTGACCGCCAGATCGACGGGCTCCCCGAGTTGGGAACTGAGCGCGCGGGTGATCGGCCCGCGCAGGATCGACTCGATGTTGTCCCGGGCGAACGCGGACGGCGCGGCGAGCATCGCGAACCCGTTGACCACGGCGATCGGTTGGACGAGACGCAACCAGGCCTGCTGCTGGCGGGACAACGCGGGATTGTCGTCGCTGGCCAGAGACGGGTCGGTCAGCTTGTCGAGGACCGCGCTCCACACGTGTTCGAGGTCAGGAGACACGGTGGGCGGTCTCCTCTCGTCGGTGTGAAGCGGTTCCGGGTGGCCGACCCTCTCGGCCCGGCCGGGCACCACACTCTATCCACAGGCTCCGACCCAGGTCCAACGCGGTATCCACATGGTTGTCCACAGCTGTGGAAGATAGACCGGCCCCGCGGTGGCGGGTTCGGTCTCCAGTGCGTGAGGGTGGGGTCTGCTGCGTCGTGATTACGTTAGGCGGCCCGGGTGGGGCTCGATGATGAATGACCGTAACAACACCGTGAACTCGTGGGCAACCCTCAAGATCAACTGGAGGGCGGATGTCAAGCATCCGGCGTCCCGGCGTGTTGCCGTGGCCTGCAGGGTGGTACCGATGGTGCGGATGTGATTACACGGTTTGGTGGCGAGGCCATCGTGCGCGTAATCTTGAGCAGTCTGTCGCGCGCCCGTGAGGCGTGCGGCGCGTCGTGGTACCGCCCGTCAGTGGTGTTTCGACGACATCAGGAACTCGATCGGGCGCACGAGTGGCGCCTACTTCACGTGAGGAGCCAATCATGGCCAAGGGCAAGCGGACTTACCAGCCGAACAACCGTCGTCGTGCCAAGGTGCACGGCTTCCGTCTCCGGATGCGCACGCGCGCCGGACGCGGCATCGTCGGCGCTCGCCGCCGTAAGGGCCGCGCCTCGTTGACGGCCTGATCCGGGCCGGGGTGGCGGGTGCTTCCCAGGACCCACCGGCTCCACCGTTCCGCTGACTTCGCGGCGGTGGTGCGGAGGGGTGCGAGGAAGGGCCGCCGGACGATGGTCGTACACGCCCACGTGGACTCTTCGGACGTCCGCGTGGGCGGTCCTCGTTTCGGCCTGGTCGTCAGCAAAGCCGTCGGTGACTCGGTGACCCGCCACCGTGTCAGCCGGCGGCTTCGTCATATCGCCGCCGAGTTGCTGGCGGAGCTCGATCCCGATCTCCTGATCGTGGTCAGGGCCAATCCGGCCTCTGCGGCGGCCTCCCATGACGATCTGGTCCGCGATATGCGTTCCGGTCTGTCCTCCGCGGTGCCGCGTGCTCGTGAGGAGCGGTCATGACCGAGGGCCGCCACGGCCCCGTGGCCCGGGTCCTTCTGTGGATGCTCGACTTCTACCAGAAGGGGATCTCGCCCCTGACCCCACCGAGCTGTCGGTTCGAACCCACCTGCAGCAGTTACGCGGTCGAGGCCGTTCGAGTGCACGGCGCCTGGTACGGGACGTGGCTCTCGGTGTGGCGGTTGTTGAGGTGTGGTCCCTGGACTCCCGGCGGGTGGGATCCGGTCCCGGAATCCCGTTCCTCCGAGCCCCGCGCCCCCGACGATCCCGCGGATCATCCCCACGAGCATCCCGACAACTCCGAACGAAGCTAGGACTCCACCACCGATGTCGTTCATCACCGACCCTCTGGTCTACTACCCGATCTCCGGGATCCTCTGGTTCTGGCACAAGATCTTCGCGTTCCTCGGGGGCTTTCTTCCCTGGGTGGAGTCACCCGACTCCAACGGCGCCATCTGGGCGCTCTCCGTGATCTTCCTCGTGGTCACCCTCCGCATCCTGCTGTTCTGGCCGGCGGCCAAGCAGATCCGCTTCTCGCGGAAGATGCAGGAGATGCAGCCGCGGATGAAGGAGCTGCAGAAGCGGTACAAGAACGATCGCGAGAAGCTCGCCACCGAGACGCGCAAGCTCCAGAAGTCCGAGGGGTTCAATCCGGTCCTCGGTTGTCTGCCGATGTTCATCCAGATCCCCGTCTTCCTGGGTCTGTTCCATGTGCTCCGGTCCTTCAACCGGATGGGCAACAACTTCGGTGCGCTCGGTATGAGCGCGGAGGAGACGCGGAACACCGGCAACTACGTCTTCAACGCGGACGAGGTCCAGAGCTTCCTGGACGCGCGGCTGTTCGGCGCTCCCCTGTCGTCGTTCATCTCCCAGCCGATCGAGCAGTTCCAGGCGTTCGTCGACCCCGGGGCGGCACTGGACTTCGAGCGCTGGAACATCATCATCGTGGCCATCCCGCTGATGATCGTCTCGGCGGTCACCACGCACCTCAACGCCAGGATCTCGCTGTCCCGCCAGTCGCCTGAGGCCGCGGCCAACCCGCAGGCCAAGATCATGAACCAGTTGATGCTGTGGGCCTTCCCCATCGGCATCCTGGTCACCGGCGCGTTCTGGCCGATGGCGATCCTCGTCTACATGGTCACCAACAACCTGTGGACCCTCGGCCAGCAGTACTACCTCTTCGAGAAGATGGCCAAGGAGGACGACGTGGCCGCCCTCAAGCGCCGTGAGGAGCAGAAGTCCCTCGCCCCGAGGGTCGGCGTGAAGCCCGTCAACCCCAAGAGGGGCCGGGGTGCCCCGACAGGTACCGCCGTGGCCTCCCAGGAGACGGTGGCCGGTGTGACGTCGGATGACGACGACGACCCGGACGCCGCCCCGGCGGTCGCTCCCGCGCCCTCTCCGGGCGCGGCTCCTCGGCCGGGTCAGAGACCACAGCAGCCGGGCGGTCAACGGACGCGCCCCGCACAGAAGAGCGGCGGGGGAAGCGGTAAGGGCAAGAAGAAGAAGCGTAAACGCTGACCGCAGGTCAGTCAGACCACCGACAAGGTCCCCGATGCCCCGGCATCGGGGACCTTGTCCCATACTTGGGGTGAGTACTCGCCGGCCAGGACGGGCGCGGCGATCGGCGGCGATGACGGAGGCAGATCCATGTCGAAGAAGAACATCGAGGTGTCGGAGGAGCGTCTTGTCGAGGAGGGCGAGGTGGCCGGTGACTACCTCGAGCAGCTCTTGGACATCCTGGACTTCGACGGGGACATAGATCTGGATGTCGAGGGCGATCGTGCGATCGTCAGCATCGACGGGAGCGAGGATCTGGATCGCCTCGTGGGTTCCGACGGTGCGGTTCTCGACGCCGTGCAGGAACTGACCCGGTTGGCCGTTCAGCAGGAGCTGGGAGATCGCAGCCGGTTGATGTTGGACATCTCCGGGTGGCGCGCTGCCAAACGCGAGGCGTTGACCGAGGCCGGTCGGGTGGCCGCACTGCGGGTGCTCGAGTCCGGCGAACCCGAGGAGCTCGAGCCGATGACCCCGTTCGAGCGGAAGGTCATCCACGATGCGATAGCGGAGATCGAGGGAGTGTCCTCGGACTCGACCGGGGCCGAGCCGAATCGGCGGGTCGTGGTCCTGCCGACCTGACCGAGCTGCCGGACTGACCGAGCCGGTTCGAGTGCCGGACAGCGAGACTAACGGGGGCGCGGGCGTGGAGCCCGCGCCCCCGGCGTCATGTAGGGGTTGAGCGTGGTGCGGACACGGCTACTTACATCGATGTTATTCGGGGGATGTTTCACGTGAAACCAGAGGCGATTCGCGCCGGAAGAGGACGACGGTGACATGAACGAGGACACAGGGCACGAAACGACACGTGACGAGGTCGATGCGTCCACAAGCGCTGACGCCCGGGACGATACGAGTGAGACGTCAATGGTCGAGACTCCCCCGGAACCTCCCGCCGGCGCGGGTTCAGTGTTCGGCGACCGTCTCCCCCTCGCGGTCAGGTACGTGGAGATCCTCGCGACCGCCGGTCTGGAGCGGGGGCTGATGGGACCACGCGAGCGCCCGCGGCTGTGGGACCGACATGTACTCAACAGTGCGGCGGCCGCCGTCGGGTTCATGGAGAACGAGTCGGTGGTCGACATCGGCAGCGGCGCCGGCCTACCGGGCATCCCGCTCGCGCTCGCCCGACCCGATCTCCGCATCACTCTGGTCGAGCCCCTCCTCCGTCGGTCGACCTTTCTGCTCGAGGTGGTCGACCAACTGGGACTGGATGTTCGTGTGGTGCGCGGTCGTGCCGAGGAGAAGGGCGTGATCGCAGACGCCGGCGGTGCTGACGTGGTGACGTCGCGGGCCGTCGCTCCGCTCTCGCGGCTCGCCGGATGGTCTGCGCCGTTGCTCAGACCGGGTGGTCGGATGGTGGCGCTGAAGGGTGCCTCCGCCGCGGACGAGATCGAACGAGACGAGCGGGCCCTCCGGAAACTGGGCTTTGATGGTGCGCGCGTCGAGGTCGTGTCCGCGCCGGATGCGGAGGAGACGAGGCTCGTCATTGCGACGCTCGCGACTAGAGTGGGTAGCCGTGGCTCCCGCTCTCGCGCACGCGGTTCACGGCATCGGTGATGTCCGTCGGAATCGCAGCGGGCGATGTCGGTTTCACGTGAAACACTGGCGGCAGGGGCATCGGGACGATGCGCTGAGTTGCTCTGACAGGTAGTTGAAAGGTGACGGATGTCCGAAGACGAGACCCCGATCTTCGCGGCCGCACGGCAGGCGAACGAGGTACTCCACGGCGACGCCCCCGCGTTGCCGAGGCCCCCGCATCCGCGGATCATCACCATCGCCAATCAGAAGGGTGGGGTGGGTAAGACCACCTCGACGGTCAATCTTGCGGCGTCTCTCGCCCTCGGTGGTCTCGGTGTCCTGGTGATCGACATGGACCCGCAGGGCAACGCCAGCACCGCGCTCGGAGTGGATCACCGGGAGGGAACCCCGTCGAGCTACGAGCTCCTCATGTGGGAACACGCCCTGGAAGACCTCATGCAGAGCAGTCCCCATGCCGAGCGTCTGTTCTGTATCCCGGCGACGATCGATCTCGCGGGATCCGAGATCGAATTGGTGGGCCTCGACCACCGGGAGCATCGGCTCGCCGAGGTGCTCAACAGCGAGGACCTCGTGTCGTTGGGCATTGACTATGTCCTGATCGACTGTCCCCCCTCGTTGGGACTGCTCACGGTGAACGCGATGGTGGCGGCGAGTGAGGTGCTGATCCCTATCCAGTGCGAGTACTACGCGCTCGAAGGGGTCGGCCAGTTGCTGCGCAATGTCGAGTTGATCCAGCAGCACCTCAACCGGTCGTTGGAGATATCCACCATCATGCTGACGATGTACGACGGACGGACCAAGCTCGCAGAGCAGGTCGCCGGCGAGGTCCGTACCCACTTCGGTGACACGGTGCTCCGTACCGTCATCCCGAGGAGCGTCAAGGTGTCGGAGGCTCCCGGGTACGGGATGACCATCCTCCAGTACGACGCCGGATCCCGCGGCGCTCTCGCGTACCTGGACGCGGCGAAGGAGCTCAACAGCCGCGCGGATCGTCTGCACTCACACGTGGAGGACGGCCGCGTGTCCACCGGCACGGAGGAGAGTCGATGAGTCAGCAACGCAGGGGTGGTCTCGGCCGGGGGCTCGCCGCCCTGATCCCCACGGGGCCGGACGAGGGTCCACGTCTGGGCAGTGATGCAGCCGACGTGATCCTGGGTCCGAGGGGCGGTGGTCCGCGGACCACTCCCCCCAGGCCGAGGTCCAGCGGTCCGGGGACGTCGGCAGCGAGCAACGTCTCCGTCGACGACGCCTATCGGACACCCCGTCCGGACGGTGCGAGGGACGACGATGTTTCACGTGAAACCGACGACCTCGTGGATCCCGGCGCGGTGTATCGCGAGATCCCTCCGTCGGCGATCGAGCCGAACCCGAAACAGCCCCGAACCCATTTCGACGAAGAGGCGCTGGCCGAGCTGGCTCACTCCGTCAAAGAGTTCGGGCTCCTCCAGCCGATCGTCGTCCGTGAGATCGCGGCCGGCCGATATCAGCTCATCATGGGCGAGCGACGCTGGCGCGCGAGCCAACGGGCCGAGCTCCCGACGGTCCCGGCGATCGTGCGGCAGACCGACGACGAGGATCTCCTCCGGGACGCGCTTCTCGAGAACATCCATCGGGTCCAGCTCAATCCCCTCGAGGAGGCGGCGGCGTACCAACAGCTCCTTGAGGAGTTCGACGTGACGCAGGCCGAGCTCGCGACCCGGATCGGTCGGTCGCGTCCGGCCATCACCAACAGCATCCGTCTGCTCCAGTTGCCGACCGCTGTCCAGCGCCGAGTGGCGGCCGGTGTGCTGTCCGCCGGCCATGCCCGAGCACTGCTGGGCCTCGAGGCCGGGGCGCCCGCCCAGGACGAGCTCGCAGCGCGAATCGTGGCGGAGGGCCTGTCGGTCCGGGCCACGGAGGAGATCGTCACACTGTTGAACCGGGAGGGCGACGGTACGGCGTCGAGGCCCTCCCCCGCGCCACAGGGTCGCCGACGGGATCCTGAGTTGGAGGCGGTGGCGGGTCGACTGTCCGATCGCTTCGAGACGTCGGTGTCGGTCACCATGGGGCGGCGAAAGGGGCGCATCACGATCGACGTGGGCGACGCCGATGACCTGAACCGGGTCCTGACGCTACTCGAGGGCGGGACGCCCGGATCGCCGCGATGAACTCGATCCGGCCGCTCGACCTCTCCGCCGTGGACCAGCTCGGGCCCCGGGCTCGCAAATGTGTGTACTGGCAGACTGACGGGCAGGTCGGCCAGGACGAGCCGGGGGATCCCGAGTTCGAGAAGGAGGCGTGGATCTCCCACGTGTCCCTGGAATGGGGTGTGTGTGGTCAGATAGCCAGCTATGGTGACCGCTCGACCGGGGCGGCGTTCTACGCGCCCCCCGGGATGGTGCCGCGTGCGGCCTGCTTCCCGACCTCCCCGGTGGGCTCGGACGCCATCCTCCTGGCGGGGTTGAGCATCGAGCACGGGGCGCCCGGCGGTGCGCTGACCTCGCTCCTCGATGCGGTGGTGGTGGATCTGCGCCGACGCGGAATCAAGGCGATTGAGGCCTTCGGGGTGACGTCCGGGGACACCGGGGACGTACTGTCACGTGACACGTGTGGTTCGGAGTCGTGCATCGCTCCGACCGGCTTCCTCGTGGAGCACGGGTTCACCGTCGTGGCCGAGCACGAGACCCATCCGAGACTCCGACTCGATATCGAGAGTGAGCATCTCTGGAAGGCCGACGTCGAGAGGGCGCTCGATCAGCTCTTCGCGGAGCGGGGATTCGCCACCAGGAGGCTGGGGGTGTTGTCCGGGGCGACCGCCCGGCACACGGTGGACCCGCGGGCGGGACGTCAGTCCCGCTGACGCTGTTCGTAGTCGATCAGCTCGTTGACGGACATCGACCCGGTGGGGTGATCGTCCTCGTCGAGTAGGTAGAGGCGCTTCACCCCCACGAGGATGGAGTCGATGATGGTGTCCTGTGCGGTGCGGTCCCCGAGGATGGAGAGATCGCGGGGATTGTAGGCGTACCCCAGGACGATCTGGATGGACGGCATCCGGGTCATCCGGAGAAGGGGCCAGCTCCGCCCGTGGGTGCGACAGTCGCGGAGACTGGTGCGACTGACGATCTCGCGCTGGATGAACCCGGACAGCGCCTCCCCGAGCATCGACTCGGCACCCAGGGAGTTGCCGAAGTAGAAGGTGGCGACACCGTTGCCCACCGGGTTGGGATGCCGGTCCAGGCGGAGCGAGATCATGAGATCGGCGTTGAAGGCGTTCGCGATCTCGGCGCGCTCGGGGTCGGTCGGGATCATCGCCTCCGGCCGGGAGAGGAAGACCTCGACCCCCGCCTGGTTCATCCGCTCGGACAACCGCCGGGTGATGTCCCAGAGCAGCTCGGCATCCGTGATGGTTCCGTGCGGGGTGTCCATGCGGATCGGGTTCTCCGAACCGCTGGGGCCGGGGTCCAGGACGATCCGCTTGCCGGCGAGCATCGGGCCGGAGGTCCGCGCCCGCTCGCGCTCGACCAGCGAGGAGACGTCCCCACCCTTGAACAGGGTGGAGAACCTGTTCAGGGTGTCCAGGGTCTCGGCTCCCACGACGCCGTCCGCGGGCAGGCCGCAGTCCCGCTGGAAGTCCGTCGCCGCGGCATGGGTGAGGGGACCGAAGGTGCCGTCGACCAGTCCCGCGTAGAAACCGAGTTCCCCGAGCCGACGCTGGAACTGCGCCACGTCGTCTCCCGCCATGGGCCTGGAGACGATGTAGCTGAGATCGCGGGTCCCGAGGACGTGGGTGGCGTCATGGAGCGCCGCCTGGGTCGACGGACCCACGATGCCGTCCGAGATGAGCCCACGGGCCTGCTGGAAGGCCAGGACGGCCGTCTCCAGGTCGGCGTCGAACACGGCGTCGGTCCGGGCCAGGATCGATCCGGTCTGGGGTTCGGTGACCCCGACGGACTCGATGTTGTGCAACAGGCCCATTCCCGCGAGGGTCGCCCGGATCGAGGCCACCTCGGGCCCACGGTCACCGCGTCGCCACGCCATGGTTCTCCTCCGCTCCACTCGACTGGGTACCCGGATGAACTTACCGCCTCCGGCGCGGACGTGCCCGGAGCGCACCCGAGTGGGCGGGGCGTCTAGAGGACGTCCCCGAGCTCGGTGCGCAGCGCCGACTTGGACTTCGCTCCGGTGATGCGCTTGACCGGCTTGCCCTCGGAGAACAGCAGCATCGCCGGGATGGCGGTGATCTGGTACTCGGCGGCGAGCTCCTGGTTGGCCTCCACGTCGACCTTGGCGACCGTGAGCTTGTCGGACTCGGCTCCGGCGAGCTCGTCCAGGACCGGCGCCATCATGGTGCAGGGGCGGCACCACGTGGCCCAGAAGTCCACCAGGACGGGCTTCGACCCGCTGGCGGCGAGCACGGCCTCGGCGAAGTCGTCCTCGGTCACGTCGATGATGTTAGGGGTGTTCACGGCCATTGTGGTGGGTCCTTTCGGGGTGGGGGTGTGGGCGTCCCGGGTGTCCCGCCCGCGCGGATCGGGTCCGCCCGGTGGGGGTCAGGCCTGCTCGGCGAGCCAACGCTCGGAATCGATCGAGGCGGCGCACCCCGAACCGGCGGCCGTGATGGCCTGCCGGTAGCGGTGGTCCACCAGGTCGCCGCAGGCGAAGACCCCCGGGATCGAGGTCGCGGTGGTCTGGCCGGTGAGGACGTACCCGTCCTCGTCGACCTCCACCTGGTCCCGGACCAATTCGGAGCGCGGGTCGTGACCGATCGCCACGAACATCGCGGCCGTCTCGAGCTCGCTCGTCTCACCGGTGACCGTGTTGCGCAGCTTGAGGCGCTCGACCGATCCACTGGCACCCGAGAGCACCTCGTCGACCGTGGTGTTGAGGACGAACGAGATCTTCTCGTTCTCCTTGGCCCGTTCGAGCATGATCTTAGAGGCGCGGAACTCCTCCCGCCGGTGCACGATGGTCACCGAGGAACCGAACTTGGTGAGGAAGGTGGCCTCCTCCATGGCGGAGTCGCCGCCGCCCACCACGACGATCGGCTTGTCCCGGAAGAAGAATCCGTCGCAGGTGGCGCAGGAACTCACGCCACGGCCGAGGTACTCCTGCTCGCCGGGGACGCCGAGGTAGCGTGCGGCGGCGCCCATGGCGAGGATCACGGCGCGGGCGCGGTGCTCCTCCTCCCCCACGCGGACGATCTTGACCTCGCCGGCCAGGTCCATCGAGGTGACGTCCTCCATGCGGAGGTCGGCGCCGAAGCGCTCGGCCTGCTCCCGCATCTGCATCATCAGGTCTGGGCCCATCATCCCCTCGGCGAAGCCCGGGAAGTTCTCGACCTCCGTGGTGGTCATGAGCGCACCGCCGAACTGCGAACCCTCGAACACCACCGGCTTGAGCTCGGCCCGAGCGGAGTAGATGGCGGCGGTGTACCCGGCCGGGCCGGATCCGACGATGATGACGTCGTGGAGGGTGTCGCTCATGGGTTCTTCGGACTCCTTGGCGGGTGGGGAACGTGGGCCGGGACGATCTGCGGATCCACACGATCTGCGGAACCACTATGCCGATCGATGGATCTACTAAGGCGACAACACCCGGCGGGTCGGTGTTGTTCCCTCAGTCGGTGAGGGTGACCCCCGCGAGCGGCACGCTGAGCTTGGCCCGCCCGCGCGAACACCGGCTCTTGATGGTGCCGGGGCGGGCGTTGAGCAGGTGGCACGCCTCGGCCACCGTGCAGCGCAGCATGTCGACGACGACGACCGCGTCCCGCTGGTCGGTGGGCAGCTCCGCCAGGGCCTCGGCGACGATGATCGCGTAGGCGGGGTCCTGGTAGAAGTGGTCCCGCAGCGAGATCTCCTCGTGGAGTCTGGGAGTGAGCTCGGAGTGGGTGCGCAGGCGTTGTGACCGCATCTTGTCCAGGCAGGCGTTGACCACGATGCGGTAGAGCCAACCCTGGACGGGGCAGGCGTGGCGGAAGGAGTCGGCCTTCCGGTACGCCGAGATGAGGGCGTCCTGGAGCGCCTCGGCGGCGTCCTCACGGTTGAAGGAGGTCCGTATGGCCAGCCGCCACAGGTAGTCGTAGTGGCGCCGGACGAGGGCGGAGAACGCGTCCGGGTCGCCGGCGATGTGCGCGTCGAGCAGTTGGACGTCCGAGAGCGCGGACCCGGCCGTGAGGCGCGACCCGGCGGTGAGCGGGGAGCGTCCCGTGACCGTGGAGAGATCGTCGACGGCGCTGGTGTTCACGGCGGTGACGTTAACGCGGCGGGGACCGCCGTGGGGCTGTCACCTCGGGCCCGGGAGCGGGCAGCCGGCTCGACCTCGCTCGCGACCTCGCTCGCGACGTCGCTCTCGTCGTCGATGCGGCCGGGAGGGCTCGGCCGTGGCCGGGCCGGATCACCGGGTGAGAAGGATCTCGCTGATCGACGCCGCGTACGACTCGGGGCCGGAGGTACCGAGCCGGGTGAACCACACGATCAGGTACCGGGACTCCTCGGGCTCGTCGATCGTCACGGTCCCCGAGCCGTCCCGGATCGTCCCCTCGCCGAGCAGGGTGGTGTCCTCGAGAGAGTCCGGGGACGCACTGTCGGCGACCCGGACCTCGAAGCGCACACCGTCGTCGTCCGAGTGGACCACCACGCGCCGGGTCTCCTGCTCGCCGTCGAGGGTCAACAGGAGGCCCACCCCGGGCTTGTACGCGGCCCCGCCGTCGCCGAGCTGGTTGCGGTAGGTGTCGGTGGACCACGAGGTCGACCTGTCACCGTCCGCGACGTTCGGGGCGCTCGAGGAGTTCTCTGCGACCCCCGCCGACCCGACGGGCTGCCACGAGGTGACGTCCGAGACCGTGACGGGCGTGGACGGTGCCTCACGGGTGGGCTCGGTCTCCCCCGGGCCCGACTCGTCCGATGCGGGCTCGGTGGTCGCGGCGGACCTGCTGGCCTGGGCGGCCCGTTCGATCGCGTCGAGTTGCTGGGACAGGGGGGTCTCGTCGCCGCCACCGGCCAGCGCCCCGAGTAGCCACGCGGACAACAGCGCGATCACCACGACGGCCGCCGCGCTGGTGCCGGCCATGATCTGCCAGCGACGTTTCTGGGTGGCCTCGTCCGGCTGTGGGTAGGCCTCGTCGATTCGGTCCGCGTCGTATCGGTCTGCGCCATACCGGTCCGTATCGAGCCCACCGTGGGACTGCCGGTCCGGACCGACGCCGCGTACCGCGTCCCCCGTCCCGTCCCCCGCCCGGTCGCGCGGACCGGCCACGGGGTCACCGTGTCCGGGTGCTGCCGGAACGGCGTGTCCCCTCGAGGACGCGACGCGGACCGGCCCGCCGACGCGGTC
>NZ_JAALEE010000153.1:0-1571 GCF_014145265.1 Dietzia sp. CW19
CGCGACCGACCACGGTCCCCCCGATGAGGACCGCCCCGGCGCCGACCCCCGCGCCGTCGTGGACGAGCGCCTCGCCGTGGTGGCTCTCGAGTGCGGGCGACGGCGCGATGCCGCGCACCAGGTCGGAGGACCCGCGGACGAAGTCCTCGGGCGTGCCCATGTCCCGCCAGTACGCCGAGTCGACGAAGCCGTAGACCCGCCTGCCCTCGGCGAGCAGCTGCGGGAAGGTCTCGCGCTCCACCGAGACGGGGGCGCCCTCGGGGATCTGAGCGATCAGTTCACGCCGGAAGACGTAGCAACCGGCGTTGATCTGATCGGTCGGCGGGTCCTGCGTCTTCTCGAGGAACTCCAGGACCCGGCCGTCCTCATCGGTCGGCACACAGCCGAACGCACGGGGATCGGAGACCCGCACCAGGTGCATGGTCAGATCCGCGCTCTTGGCGTGGTGGAGATCGAGGATCCGGGTGAGATCGGTCCCGCCCAGCACGTCGCCGTTGAACACCATGATCGTCGAGGCGGTGAGCTCGTCCAGGACGTTGCGGATGCCGCCGCCCGTGCCCAGCGGCTCGGTCTCCACCACGTACGTCAGCTCCAGATCGAGGTCGGACCCGTCCCCGAAGTGCTCCTCGAACACCTCCGCCTTGAACGACGTGCCCAGCACCACGCGCCGGATGCCCGCCGCCCGGATCCGCGAGAGCAGATGGGTGAGGAAGGGCAGACCGGCCGTGGGCAACATGGGCTTGGGCGCCGAGATGGTCAGCGGCCGCAGGCGGGTCCCCTTGCCGCCCACCAGGACCACCGCCTCGGTGTCGGCGATCAGATCGCGCGGCTCGGCGCTGGAGGGGGTCGTCGAGGTCACAGTCCTACTCCCGATGTCGTGGGGCCCCGGCCGCGCGCTCGCGCGGCCCACACGGGCCGGTGGATGGTCTCGTCCGGCGCGTCAGCGAAGATCGCGCCGGGCGGACCGGATCGCGAGGCGGCACCGTAGTTCCAGACCCGCCCTCAGCGCCCAGCGTATCGGTGCCTGCCACGCGGCCGGATGCCTGTCCGCCTGGAACAGGTAGGCGCTGTTGTGGTGTGCCCGGAGGGTGAACTCCGGCACGGTCCTGGCCGCGTGTCCCTGGTCGTGGTGGATCACCGACGACGGCACGTAGACGCTCTGCCACCCGGCCCGGCCGAGCCGGTCCCCCAGGTCCACGTCCTCCAGGTACATGAAGTACCTCTCGTCGAACCCGCCGAGCGCGTCGAACGCCTCACGTCGCAGCAGCAGGCACGACCCGGACAACCACCCCGCGGTCCGTTCGGACTCCATGTCGGAGTCGTCGAGGTAGTTGGCGGTCCACGGGTTACCCGGCCACACCGGACCCAGCAGGGCGTGGCCGATACCGGCGCCGAGCCGCGGCACGGCGCGGGCCGAGGGGTACACCGAACCGTCGGTCTCCGCGATCCTCGGGCCGAACGCCGCCGCCCGGGGCCACCGGTGGGCGGCGGCGAGCAGCGCGTCCACGGAACCCGGCTCGAACCACACGTCCGGGTTGACGACCAGCACGAACTCCTGGTCGAACTCCCCA
>NZ_JAALEE010000154.1:0-6066 GCF_014145265.1 Dietzia sp. CW19
GCCACCGGCGACATCGCGGACGCCGGTGGCCGGCACTCCAGGTCTGACGGGTCCCAGGGTCTCGGCACCCATGACACCGGCATCCACGACCGGACGGGGCGTCACCCGGACGACGTCGATCCGGCCGCCCACCCGGACCGGGAGCCGGGCGTCGTGGACAAGGTGTTGGGACGGAACCGACGGGACGAGCAGGGGCGCTGACCCCCGGTACGTCGGACCGACTGCAGGGCCCGCGGGAGATGATCCCGCGGGCCCTGCAGTCATTCCCGGGTGGTCAGGCGGCGGCGCCGGTGGTGACCCGGGCGTTCTTCACCCGCTCGCCGAACAGGGGACCGTACAGGGCGCCGGCGATGAGCGCGCCGAGGATCGGGGCCACCCAGAAGAGCCACAGCTGACCGACGGCCCCGTCGCCGTTGAAGAAGGCCACGGCGGTCGAGCGGGCCGGGTTCACCGAGGTGTTGGTGATGGGTATCGAGATGAGGTGGATCAACGTCAGCGTCAGCCCGATCGCCAGGGGTGCGAAGCCGGCGGGGGCGCGGCGATCGGTGGCTCCGAGGATCACCCAGATGAAGATCGCGGTCAGCACGACCTCGATGATCAGGGCCGAGAGCAGGCCGTACCCGTCCGGGGAGTTGGCGCCGAAGCCGTTGGCGGCCATGTGGCCGGTCGCCTCGAATCCGTCCTTGCCCTTGGCCACGACGAGGATCAGTGCTCCCGCGACCAGACCGCCGACGACCTGGCTGACGATGTATACGGGGGCCTTGGCCCAGGGGAGGCGCCCGGCGATGGCGGCGCCGACGGTGACGGCCGGGTTGAAGTGGCCGCCGGAGATGTGGCCGAGCGCGTACACGCCGGTCAGGACGGTCAGGCCGAAGGCCAGGGAGACACCGAGGTAGCCGACGCCCACGGGGACGTCTCCGGTGTCTGCGGTGGCGACCTGGACGGCGGCGAACACCGCCGTGCCGCACCCTCCCAGTACCAGCCAGAAGGTGCCGATCACCTCGGCCGCGATCACCGCCGTCCCGGACGGGGTGCCGGGGGACGTGTCGGACGGGGTGCGCGGGGACGAGTCGGACATGGATTGACCTCCGGTGGTGTACTCCCCGGGATCGGGGGAGGCGGGAACGTGGTGGTGAGTGTTTCCGCTGAGCACACGCTAGCGCTGCCGGGGTCCCGCCGCGCCGGTTCCGCGACCTGTCAAGCGGTCCCGGCGAGGTGAGCCTCGGTCAGGGCGCCAGGAGAGTCGGGAGAACCGCCGCGGCGGTGTCACGGAGGTGGACCGTCACCCCGTCCGTGAGGCCGGAGGGATCGGGGTTGACCTCGACGACCGGGATCCCGAGGTCGACGGCGATGCCGGGGAGCGACGCGGCGGGATGGACGAGACCGGAGGTGCCGACGACCAGGACCGCGGTCGCGGCGGAGATCGCGGACACCGCGGCGTCCCAGGGCTGCCGGGGGAGCATCTCTCCGAACCAGACCACTCCCGGTCTGGCCCGTCCGCCGCACCGCGGGCAGTCGGGCGGCGCGAGCCGGTCCACGGGGTCCGCCGGCGGCGGCCCCACCTCCATCGGGGCCCCACACTCGTCACACCGGTGTGCGAAGAGGCTGCCGTGGAGATGGTGCACCCCGGCGGAACCCGCGCGCTCGTGCAGGTCGTCGACGTTCTGGGTCACCACCGTCACGCTGCGGTCCCGGGCGGCGCGGGCGATCGCGAGATGACCGGCATTCGGCTCGGCGCATCCGACGAGGTGCTCGCGCCAGCGATACCAGGCCCACACGGAGTCCCGGTCGCGGTCCCAGGCCTCCGGGGTCGCGAGGTCGGCGGGGTCGTGGCGTGCCCACAGTCCCGTCCGGGAGTCCCGGAAGGTGGGCACCCCGCTCTCCGCACTCATCCCGGCACCCGTCAGAACGACGAGAGGCCCGCCGTCGCCGAGGGCGAGACGGGCCTTGCTCATGTCGGGGTGGGGCCGGTCGGACCCCACGCCGTCGCTGATCACGGGACGAACGCGGAACCCACCAGCGGCAGTGAGACACAATTGGAGGTCCCGCCGCCGGCGAGGGTGGTGGTGACGCCGCCCTGCAGGAGCATCAGCACCTGCCCCGGGCCGGTGTCGGCGACACCGTTGAGGGTCGCCGGTCCGCCCGCGTTGATCCCGTTGTAGCTGAGCACGGTGGTGCCGCGGCGACCGTTGTTGATGTTGAACCAGTCCACGGTCATGGGCTGCACCTGCTGGGGTGCGACGCCCTCGGTGCCGAGGGCGGTGAAGATGAAGCCGAGGTGGCCGCCCGGGATGCCGGGCAGGGGCAGGCCGGCGGGCCCCGGCACGGCGGTGGCGGCCCCGACCGCGGTCTGTTCCCCGTCGATGCAGTTCTGCATGATGGTCGGGTAGGCGAACTGCGCGATCACCGGACCGTTCTCGGGCAGCGGGGTGCCCGGCTCGCCGGACCCGCGGAAGAAGCCCACCAGCCGGGCGATGGTGCCCCGGGTCTCCTCGGGGATCCACTGCTGCTCGGAGAGGTTCTCGATGGCCTGCAGCACCGGCTCGGTCGGGCGGCCCAGCTCGTCCAGCGACTGGGCGCTCGCGGAGGCGGGGACGGCGAGCGACACGGCCATGGCGGCGACTGCACCGAGACCTAGGGTCCTGAACGAGTTCCTGAGCGAGTGGCGGGTCACTGGCGAGTCCATTCTTCGGATGAGGCGGACGGACCGGTCGGCGGGCCGACCAATCGACGGCTCGATGTTCTCACAACGTTTACAGGTGTGGATACCGGAGGCCCGGTTGCTGTGGCGTCTGTGGCCAGTGTGGCAGAAGATACTTGTGATGTAAATAACAGTCGCCGCCGCGGGTGTGGCGTCGCCCGCTCGGGATGACTGTCCGGAGGCCGATGCGGGTAATGTGGTCACGCACGCGCGCTCGACCGGACGCGCTTGTGGATCACGCGGGAGTCCCGCAGATTCCCACCACGCGCCCGGCGGCCACAGAGTCGCCCGTGGCGCCGAAAGCCTCTGAGGGAGAACCCACCGTATGGCCCTGACCGAGTTCCGCAACGTCGCCATCGTCGCGCACGTCGACCATGGTAAGACGACACTCGTCGACGCGATGCTGCGCCAGTCCGGAGCGTTCGACGAACGCGCGGAGCTCGTGGACCGGGTCATGGACTCGGGTGACCTCGAGCGCGAGAAGGGCATCACGATCCTGGCCAAGAACACGTCGGTGCGGCGTCTCGGCGCAGGGTCGGGCGGCGCCGACCTCGTCTTCAACATCATCGACACCCCCGGCCACGCCGACTTCGGCGGCGAGGTGGAGCGCGGCCTCAACATGGTCGACGGCGTCGTCCTGCTCATCGACTCCTCGGAGGGCCCGCTGCCGCAGACGCGGTTCGTCCTGCGGAAGGCGCTGGCGGCATCCCTGCCGGTCATCATCGTCGTCAACAAGACCGACCGTCCGGACGCCCGCATCGACGAGGTCGTCGAGGACGCCCAGGACCTCCTCATCGGACTCGCCTCCGATCTCGAGGACCCGGACGCCCAGGCCGCGGCCGAGCGCGCGCTCGAACTGCCCGTGGTGTTCGCCTCCGGTCGCGCCGGTAAGGCCTCGACCACGCAGCCGGCCAACGGCCAGGAACCGGCCGGGGAGAACCTCGACGAGCTCTTCACGCTCCTGTACGACGTGATCCCCGCGCCCCGCGGTGACGCCGACGCGCCGCTGCAGGCCCACGTGACCAACCTGGACGCGTCCAACTTCCTCGGTCGTATCGGTCTGGTCCGTATCCACAACGGTCGTCTCCGCAAGGGTCAGCAGGTGGCGTGGATCCACAACCTTCCCGACGGCGGTCAGGAGACCAAGTCCGTGCGGATCTCGGAACTCCTCGCGACCAAGGGTGTCGAGCGGATGCCCACCGACGAGGCCGTGGCCGGCGACATCGTCGCGGTGGCCGGGATCAGCGACATCATGATCGGCGACACCCTCGCGGATCCGGAGAACCCGGTGGCGCTGCCCGCGATCACCGTCGACGAGCCGGCGATCTCGATGACCATCGGCGTCAACACCTCCCCGCTCGCCGGCCGCAACGGCGGTACCAAGCTCACCGCGCGGATGGTCAAGGCGCGTCTCGACCAGGAGCTCGTGGGCAACGTCTCGCTCAAGGTCCTCGACACCGCGCGCCCCGACGACTGGGAGGTCCAGGGCCGCGGCGAGATGGCGCTGTCCATCCTCGTCGAGACCATGCGCCGGGAGGGCTTCGAGCTCACCGTGGGCAAGCCGCAGGTCGTGACCCGGGTCGTCGACGGCAAGGTCCACGAGCCGATGGAGCACATGACCATCGACGTGCCCGAGGAGTACCTCGGCGCGGTCACCCAGCTCATGGCGGCCCGCAAGGGGCGCATGGAGCAGATGGGCAACCACGGATCCGGATGGGTCCGGATGGAGTTCCGGGTGCCCGCCCGGGGGCTGATCGGCTTCCGCACGACCTTCATGACCGAGACGCGCGGCGCCGGGATCGCCAACTCCGAGTCGGCCGGCTACGAGCCCTGGGTCGGAGAGATCCGCTCGCGGCACACCGGTTCACTGGTTGCCGACCGTGCCGGCAAGGCCACCGCGTTCGCGCTGCTCAGCCTGGCCGACCGCGGCGACTTCTTCATCGAGCCCGGTTCCGAGGTGTACGAGGGCGTCGTCGTGGGCGAGAACCCGCGATCCGAGGACATGGACGTCAACATCACCAAGGAGAAGAAGCTCACCAACATGCGAGCGGCCTCCTCCGATACGACCGAGACCCTGCAGAGGGCCCGCAACCTCTCGCTGGAGGAGGCCATGGAGTTCTGTGCCGGCGACGAGTGCGTGGAGGTCGGACCGGAGGCGATCCGCGTGCGCAAGGTGCTGCTCACCGCCAATGAGCGGGCCAAGGCCCGCAGCAAGTCCAAGTCGCGCGAGCAGCAGTCGGTCAACTGACGAGGACCCTGGTGGCGACGAGGGGGGCATCAGTTCGTCGGCGCGGCACGGGCGTTCTGGCAGCCGTGCTCTCCCTCGTCGTCGTCACAGGGTGTGTGGCCGATCCGCCTCCGCCCACCGTGGTGGGGGAGGAGCGTACCGACGGGGAGTCCGTCAACCTGTCCAGTGGCGGGGTCCTGCTGGCCCTCGACCGCGTCGACCCGGGCTTCAACCCGCATCTCCTGGCCGATCAGGGAGTCGACACGGACCTGGTCGCCTCCCTGCTGCTCCCGAGCGCGTTCGTCCCCGGGCCGGGCGGTGAGCCGGTGCTCAACCGCGACCTCCTCGTGTCCGCCGAGCCCCTGCCGGGGAGCCCGCGGACAATCCGCTACACGATCGACCCGCTGGCCCAGTGGACCGACGGGGTGCCGGTCGCGGCCGAGGACTTCGAGTACCTGTGGCGGCAGATGACGACCCAGCCCGGAGTGGTCGACCCCGCCGGGTACGAGCAGATCGTCGAGGTGCGGTCCGGCGCCGGGGGCAAGGTCGTCGACGTGGTGTTCGACTCCCCACCGACGCAGTGGCGGACGCTGTTCGCCGACCTGCTGCCCGGGCACATCCTCAAGAACGCCCCGGACGGTTTCCAGGGCGCGATGTCCGGCCTCCCCGTGATGAGCGCGGGACCGTTCATGATCCGGTTCGCCGACATCGGTCGGGGCGAGATCGAGTTCGTACGCAACGACCGGTACTGGGCGCGCGCGCCGGAACTCGATCAGATCCTCGTGCGGCGGGCGACAGGGGCCGGACAACTCGGCGCGGCGTTGCGTGGAGGACCGGGATCACTCGCGATGGTCTCGGCGACACCGTTGGCCGCGGACGTCTCGGCCACCGTCCCCGGGGTCCGCGCCGTGACCGTCGACTCCTCGGCCCAACTCGAACTGGGCTTCAACACCGTCGCCCCGGCGGTCCGCGACCCGGAAGTGCGGCGCGGCCTTACGGCGGCGGTGGACCCCGAGGTGGTCGGTCGGATCGTCACCGGACAGTCCGACCCGGCCGTCACGACCTACCCGTTCCCGCCGGGGTCCGCCAGCACCACGACCGGCGACGGGGCCGCCGTGGAGCGCGCGCTCCGCGACGC
>NZ_JAALEE010000155.1:0-1174 GCF_014145265.1 Dietzia sp. CW19
CCTCGACCGGCTCACCGCGGGCGTCCTGGTGTTCACCGTCGACCCCGCGCACCGCGCCGCCTACCAGGACCTCTTCGCCGCGCGGCGGGTCGCCAAGACGTATCTGGCCGTGGCCCCCGCGCCGGAGGGGACGCCGCACGTCCGGGAGCGGTCCAGCCGGATCGTCAAGACGCGCGGGGTGCTGCAGGCCGCCGAGGTGGACGGCCCCCCGGACGCCCACACCCGGATCACCCTGCTCGAGGTGCGCGAGCCCGGAACAGGGCGGTCGGGCACGCCTCTCGGCCTGTACCGTCTCGAACCCACCACCGGGCGCACCCACCAGCTCCGCGTGCACATGAACGCGCTCGGCACGCCGATCCTCGGCGACGACCTGTACCCCCGGGTGCGGACGATCACCCCCGGTGACTTCTCCCACCCGCTGCAGTTGCTCGCCCAGACCATCGGGTTCACCGACCCCGTGTCCGGCGCGGAACGCCGGTTCAGCACCCGCAGGTCGCTCGAGGCGTGGCCGTCCGGGAAGGCCCTGGTGCAAGATCCGGGCCATCCCCCATCGGCACCCGCTCCGAACTCCTGCATGCTTTAGGTCGACCACCATGATCCAGGGGAGCAGATGACCACGCAGGCCGAGACCCATCACCGGACGGAGGGCGCGGAGCTCGCAGCCGTCGCCACAGACCTCGTCATGACCTACGGCGAGGGCGAGACCGAGGTCCGAGCGCTGGACCACGTCAGCGCCTCGTTCGAACGCGGACGGTTCACCGCGATCATGGGCCCGTCCGGCTCGGGCAAGTCCACGCTGATGCACTGCATGGCCGGCCTGGACCGGCCGACCTCGGGTTCGGTCCGCGTGGGGGAGACAGAGATCGTGGGCCTGGCGGACAAGGAACTCACGGCGCTGCGCCGCGACCGGATCGGATTCGTGTTCCAGTCCTTCAACCTCGTCCCCACCCTGACCGCCGAGGAGAACATCACGCTCCCGCAGGACATCGCGGGCCACGCCATCGACCGTGCGTGGTTCGACGAGGTGATCGGGCGGCTGGGGATCGCCGACCGTCTCTCGCACCGCCCGTCGGAGCTGTCCGGCGGCCAGCAGCAGCGCGTCGCCTGCGCGCGTGCGCTGGTGGGGCGCCCGGACATCCTGTTCGGCGACGAGCCCACCGGCAACCTCGACTCC
>NZ_JAALEE010000156.1:0-1724 GCF_014145265.1 Dietzia sp. CW19
GAGCCGCCAGCAGCGGGTGTCCACCTCGCTCATCGCGCCGCACGACATGACCGCCTTCGCGCTGGTCTCCGGCGACCACAACCCCATCCACGTCTCCGACACCGCGGCCGACCTCGCCGGCCTGGGCGGCGTGATCGTCCACGGGATGTGGCTCTCGGCCGCCGCGCAGCACGCGGTCCAGGCCTCGGACGGGAAGACCCCCGCCCTGCGGATCGCCGGCTGGACCGCCCGCATGCTCGCCCCGGTCCGACCGGGCGACCACATCAAGGTCCGTGCCGTCCAGACCGGCCGTCTCGCCGGCGGCCAGGTCCTCGAGGTCACGTGCACGGTCGACGGTGCCACCGTCATGGCCGCCACCGCCCTGACCGAGGCCCCGCGCACCGTCTACGCCTTCCCCGGCCAGGGCATCCAGGCCAAGGGGATGGGCATGGAGGGACGCACCCGCTGCCCGGCCGCCCGCGAGATCTGGGACCGCGCCGACGCGCACACCCGCGAGGCCCTCGGTTTCTCCATCCTGGCGCTGGTCCGTGAGAACCCGACCGAGGTGACCGTCCGTGGCACCGTCCACCGGCATCCCGACGGCGTGCTCTACCTCACCCAGTTCACCCAGGTCGCCATGGCGTGCCTCGCGGTGGCGCAGCGCGCCGAGCTCGAGGCCGACGGGTTGTTCATCGACGGTGCCTACTTCGCCGGCCACTCGATCGGCGAGTACGACGCTCTGGCGGCCATCTCCGGCACGCTCGAGCTCGAGCCGCTGCTGGAGATCGTCTTCCAGCGCGGAGCGACCATGCACGAGCTGGTCCCGCGCGATTCCGAGGGCCGGTCCGACTACCGGATGGCCGCGATCCGGCCGTCGCAGATGGGCATCGGCGACGACGAGGTCGTGGACTGGGTGGCCGCCGTGGCCGAGGACTCGGGTGAGTTCATCGAGATCGTCAACTACAACCTCGCGGGATCCCAGTACGCGCTGGCCGGCACCGTCGCCGGCTGCAAGGCGCTGGAGAAGGCCGTCGAGCGTGAGCTCGAGCGGTCCGGGGGCAAGAACGCCTTCATCCTGGTGCCGGGCATCGACGTGCCCTTCCACTCCACCGTCCTGCGCGGCGGCGTCCCGGACTTCCGGGCCACCCTCGACGCGCTGATCCCGCACGACATCGACATCTCGGTGCTCGTGGGCCGCTACATCCCCAACCTGGTCCCGCGCCTGTTCAGCCTCGAGCGTGACTTCGTGCAGGAGATCGCCGACCTCGTGCCGGCCGACTCCCTCGCCGACGTCCTGGCCGACTGGGACTCCTGGTCTGCCACCCCGACGCGTCTGGGACGCCTCCTCCTGGTCGAGCTGCTGGCCTGGCAGTTCGCCAGCCCGGTCCGCTGGATCGAGACCCAGGAGCTGCTCTTCACGCCCGTGGAGCGCGGCGGACTCGGCATCGAGTGCTTCGTCGAGGTCGGTGTGGCGAACGCCCCGACCGTGGCGAACCTCGCCTCCAAGACCCTCGACCTGCCCACGCACCGGGGCCCCCGCGCCCAGGTACTCAACGTCGAGCGCGACTCGGCGGCGTTGTACGGCACCCTGCCGCCCAGCGTGGAGGTCGACGACGACGACTCGGTGGACGCCACCGAGTCCACCACCCCGGCCGCCGACCAGGCGGCCCCCACAGACCCCGCACCGGCCGTCAACACCCCCGGCACGGCCGGTGCGGACCGATCCACCACCCCGGCGGCAGCCG
>NZ_JAALEE010000157.1:0-1834 GCF_014145265.1 Dietzia sp. CW19
GACGCCGCGGCTGGCGCCGGTGACCAGGGCGACGCGCGCGGTCACGAGTCGACCCCGGCGGTCGCGGCTGCCGTCTCGTCTCCGCGGACGGTGTGGACCTCGGGAAAGGTCACGGTCGCGCTGTCGAGGGAGCGCGTGATCGACCACCCCGGGGAGAACAGGCACTCGGCCATCACCCAGCGGCCGCTCTCCACCACGTAGACATCGGAGTACTCGCCGGTGGAGAGGGTCTCGGTGCCGTTCTCCCGGTCCACCTGACGGAACTGCAACGTCCAGGTGCCGGTGGCGCGCCGCGGCGCGCCCCCGTCCGCCGGGTCCTCGACAGCGATGGAGGGCATGAGGCCGTGGTGCATGTCGAGGATGCGGGGTCCGCCGTCGGAGGCGGTGGCCAGGGCGATCTGACGGAAGATCCCGACCATCGTGTCCGGGTCGGTGCGGCCGAGCGGGCCGAAGTCCAGGAGGCCGCCCTCGGCGACGAAGCACGCCCGGAACCCCTCCGGATCCTTGCCGTCGCAGGCCCGCCAGTACCGGTACTTGAGCTGCTCTATCGCCTGGCGGGCGCGGGATTCGTGCTCGAACTGCATGCGGGCCACGTTAGCCTAGTGGGCATGAGTCGAACACTGGTCGAGCTGTCCGATCGCTGGGACCTCCAGGACCTGGTGACCAGGTACGCGACCTGTATCGACGCCCGTGACTTCGACGGACTGGACAGGGTGTTCACCCCGGACGCCCGGGTGAGTTACGAGGCCTCGGGCGGCCCCGCGGACGACTATCCGGCGGTGCGCACCTGGCTGGCGGAGATGCTGCCGATCTTCGCCTCCACCCAGCACCTCATGGGCAATCTCGCGGTGACCCTGGACGGCGACACCGCGACCGGACGCTGCATGTGCTTCAACCCGATGGCCCTGCGGCCGGTGGAGGAGAAGGACCAGCAGGTGTTCTTCTACGGGCTCTGGTACGTGCTCGGGTTCGTCCGGACCGCAGAGGGCTGGCGGATCGACAGCCTCGCGCAGGAGCAGGCCTTCCACCACAACCTGCCCTGACGGACGACGGAGGGGCCCGCCACCCGGCGGTCCCCTCCGTGGTCCGGCGTCAGACGGTGCCGCAGGAGTCCGGGGCCGGCAGGCCGTGCACCCGGTCCATGAGGTAGCGCGCGTTGGTGGCGCGCTCGGCAAGCATCGGCAGGGCGTGGTCGACCACCAGCCCCGGCGCCAGAGCCGGTAGCTCCGCGGTACGCAGCTCCACCGTGGCGCCCCGGGCGCACCAGTCCCGGACCAGGTCGACCGCGGTGTCGTGGGGGACCACGTCGTCGTTCCGCCCGATCAGGACCATCGCGGGGACCGTGGGGGCCACGCGGCCGAGGTTGTAGCCCTCGAGGACCCGCAGGATCTCGGGCTCGGACCGGGCGGCGTCGGCCAGCGAGTTGCCGTGCGTGGTGAACTCGGTGGTCCGGCGCAGACCGTAGGCGAACGCGGTCTCGGCGACGCACTGCGTCGAGGTCACCTCGAGCATGCGCCTGCCCTCGTCGTTGAGCTGCCGGTCGAACGCCGGACGCAGCTCGGGGTGCACCTGCAGGATCCCGTTGATGGCGTACCCGACGGCCCCGGTGAGGACGCCACCGTCGACGCGGTCGAGGGTGCCGAGCATGTCCGACGGCGGGGCGCCCGCGGCGATCCCCACCAGGTTGAGGTCCGGTGCGTACTGGGGCTGCATCTCGGCGGCGGCCGCGGCCGCGCCTCCGCCCTGGGAGTACCCGCTCACGACCGTGGGGGAGTCGGGGGCGAGGTCGGTCCCGGACAAGCGCACCGCGGCCCGGGCGGCATCCAGGGCCGAG
>NZ_JAALEE010000158.1:0-7416 GCF_014145265.1 Dietzia sp. CW19
ACGCACCGCGTGACCAGACGCACCGCATGACCACATCCACGAGAGGACCACACTGATGTTCACCGGAATCGTCGAGGAACTCGGCACGCTGGAATCGGTCGAGACCGTCGGGGACTCCGCGCGACTGCGGATCCGCGGACCCCTCGTCACGTCGGACGCCCGTCACGGGGAGTCGATCTCCGTCAACGGCGTCTGCCTCACCGTCACGGAGTTCACCGCCGGAGAGGGATTCGACGCCGACGTCATGGCCGAGACCCTGGACCGCACCGCCCTGGGTGCGCTGAGCCCCGGGGACCCGGTGAACCTGGAGCGGGCGATGCGGGCGGACGCGCGGTTCGGGGGTCACATCGTCCAGGGGCACGTCGACGGGACCGGCGCGGTGATCAGCAGGACCGAGCACGACCAGTGGCACGTGGTGCGCATCTCGTTGCCGCAGGACCTGGCCCGTTACGTGGTGGAGAAGGGGTCGATCACGGTGTCGGGCACCTCCCTCACCGTGTCGGCGGTCAGTGCGCTCGACCAGACCGAACCGTGGTTCGAGGTCTCGCTCATCCCCACCACGCTGGAGGACACGATCCTCGGCGGCCTGACCCCGGGGGACGCGGTCAACCTCGAGGTCGATGTGCTGGCCAAGTACGTGGAGCGTCTCCTCGGTGGACGCGGTGGCCGGTCCCGGTGACCGGATGCGCCATACTTGTGGCCGTGCCCGCGGCCGACGCCCGGGTTTGATGAGTACCGAGGAGAACCCGCAGCAGTGACCACCTTCGACGGCATCGACCGCGCCATCGCCGACATCGCGGCGGGACGAGCCGTGGTCGTGGTGGACAGCGAGGACCGGGAGAACGAGGGCGACCTGATCTTCGCCGCCGAGCTCGCGACCCCCGAGCTCATGGGCTTCCTCGTGCGTTACTCGTCCGGGTACGTCTGCGTCGCGGTCGAGGCCGAGGACTGCCTCCGCCTGGATCTGCCGCCGATGCGGGCGATCAACGAGGACCGGCACGACACCGCCTACACGGTGACCGTGGACGCCCGTACCGGAGTCTCGACCGGGATCTCGGCCGCCGACCGCGCCCGCACCGCCCGGATGCTGGCCTCCACCGAAGCCGTCCCCGGGGACTTCACCCGCCCGGGTCACGTGGTGCCGCTGCGCGCGCGTCCCGGCGGGGTGCTCACCCGGCCGGGCCACACGGAATCCGCGGTGGACCTCGCCCGCCTGGCCGGCCTGCGGCCCGCCGGGGTGATCTGCGAGATCGTGTCCGAGGACGATCCGACCACCATGGCCCGGACACCGGAACTGCGGCGCTTCGCCGACGAGCACGGGCTCGCGCTGATCACGATCGAGGCCCTGCAGGACTGGCGGCGGGCGCACGAGGTGCAGGTGATCCACGAGGCCGCGGCCCGCATCCCCACCCCGGCCGGCACGATGACCGCCCACGGGTACCGCGACGTCCTCCAGGGGGTCGAGCACGTGGCCATGGTCGCCGGCGACATCTCGGGCGACGAGCCCGTGTCGGTCCGCATCCACTCCGAGTGTCTCACCGGGGACGTCTTCCACTCGCTGCGCTGCGATTGCGGTCCGCAACTCGACGCGGCCGTCGCCTCGGTGTGCGAGGAGGGGCGCGGGGTGGTCCTCTACATGCGCGGTCACGAGGGCCGGGGGATCGGCCTGGTGCAGAAGCTCCGCGCCTATCAGCTGCAGGACGACGGCCGCGACACGGTGGACGCGAACCTCGACCTCGGGCTGCCCGCCGATGCCAGGGACTTCAGCCTGGCCGCGCAGATGCTGCGCGATCTCGGGGTGACGCGCGTGCGGCTGATGACCAACAACCCCGCCAAGGCCGACGCCCTCCGTGCCGGCGGGGTCGAGGTGGTGGCGCGGGTCCCCATGCCCACCGCGGTGACCCCGGAGAACCTCCGGTACCTGCGGACCAAGCGGGACCGGATGGGTCACCTGCTCGAGGGCCTGGACGACGGGATCGACCCGGACACCAACGGAGAGGATCGGCGATGAGCGGCACCGGTAGGCCGGAATTGGTGATCCCCGACGCCCGCGGGCTGCGGCTGGGCGTGGTGGCCTCCACCTGGCACGACGAGATCTGCGCGCAACTGATGGACCGGGCCCTCGCGGTGGCCGAGACCTCCGGCGCGGTGGTCACCGTCGCCCGTGTCACGGGAGCCGTGGAGCTCCCGGTGGTCGCCCAGGAACTCGCCAGGTCACACGACGCCGTGGTGGCCCTCGGGGTGGTCATCCGGGGCTCGACCCCGCACTTCGACTACGTGTGCGGCTCGGTGACCGACGGCCTGACCCGGATCGCGCTCGACGAGGCCACGCCGGTCGCCCACGGGGTCCTCACCACCGAGAACGAGGCCCAAGCCCGCGACCGTGACGGGCACGAGGGCGCCACCGAGGACAAGGGCGGGGAGGCGGTCGCCGCCGCCCTGCGGGCGGCCGTCACCCTGCGCGACCTGCGGGCCGGACGATGACCGGACGTTCTGATCTCGAGCGCCCGGGGCAGACCCACTGGGACTTCGAACACCGCCCACGGCGACTCCGGATCGCCGTGATCGCGCTGGCGATCCTCATCATCCTCGCCCACGTCGTCTGGGCGATCGTGTTGGTCCGCGACGACACCGGGGTCACCATCGGGCTCGCCGACCAGCTCGCCTTCGTGGCGATCGGGCTGATCTTCGCCGGCGTCCTGCTCACCCTCCTCCGGATCAGGGTGCGGGTGGGCGAACAGGGGGTCGAGGTCCGCGGACCACTGCGGTCGCGGCTCTGGGACTGGCACGACGTCGTGGGGATCACGTTCCCCCGATCGAGCATGTGGCCGCGGCTCGAACTGCCGGCGTACGAGCACGTCGGGGTCTGGGCCATCCTCACCGTCGACGGTCAGGACGCGGTCGACGCCATGGGCACCATGCGGGAGACGGTCCGCCGGTACAAGCCCTCGGCCGCCGACCCCGAGACCGTCGCCGACCGCTGAGGCGTCGTGGCCGACCCGCGCACCTACCGCCCAGCCCCCGGTTCCATCCCGACGGAACCGGGGGTCTACCGGTTCCGCGACGCCCAGGGCCGCGTCATCTACGTGGGCAAGGCCAAGAACCTCCGCAGCCGGGTCGGGTCGTACTTCGCCGACCTCACCCTGCTCCACCCGCGCACCAGACAGATGGTCACCGCCGCCGCGGGCGTCCAGTGGACCGTCGTCTCCACCGAGGTGGAGGCGCTCCAACTGGAGTACACGTGGATCAAGAAGTACGACCCCCGCTTCAACGTGCGGTACCGGGATGACAAGACCTACCCGCTCCTGGCGGTGACGGTGGGGGAGGAGTTCCCGCGCGCATTCGTCTACCGGGGGCCGCGCCGGGCCGGGACCCGCTACTTCGGTCCCTATTCCCACGCGTGGGCGATCCGGGACACGCTCGACACCCTCCAACGGGTGTTCCCGGTGCGGTCGTGTTCGGCCGGGGTGTTCCGACGACAGGCCCAGCTCGGCCGCCCCTGCCTGCTCGGCTACATCGACAAGTGCGCCGCCCCGTGTATCGGTCGGGTGACCGCGGACGAGCACCGCGAGATAGTCGACGAACTCTGCGACTTCCTCGCCGGCCGGACCGACGTCATCATGAAGCGGATCGAGAAGCGGATGCTCGAGGCGTCCGAGGACCTGGATTTCGAGCGCGCGGCCCGGCTGCGGGACGATCTCGGCGCGATGAGGCGGGCCATGGAGAAGCAGGCCGTGGTCCTGGGCGACGGTACCGACGCCGACGTCGTGGGCGTCGAGGCCGACGAGCTGGAGGTCTCCGTCCAGGTCTTCCACGTCCGCAACGGGCGCATCCGTGGCCAGCGCGGATGGGTGGTCGAGCACGCACACGGGGTGGACGCCGACGGCCGGTTCGACCCGGCGCTCGCGGTCCCCGGTGTCGTCTCGGACTACCTCGCCCAGTTCTACGGAGGGGAGGCCGACCTGGCCGGGGGCGCAGACTCGGGCGCGGATCTCGCCGCCGCGGTGCCACGGGAGGTGTTGGTACCGGCCCTCCCCGAGGACGCCGACGAGCTCGCCGACTGGCTCTCCACCCTGCGCGGATCCCGTGTGTCGCTGCGGATCCCCCGGCGCGGCGACAAGCGCTCGCTGGCCGAGACCGTCCGACGCAACGCGGTGGAGGCCCTGACCCAGCACAAACTGCGCCGCAGCGGTGACCTGACCGCACGGTCGGCCGCGCTGCAGGAGATCCAGGAGACCCTGGAGCTCGACACGGCCCCCCTCCGGATCGAGTGCGTGGACATCTCGCACACGCAGGGCACCGACGTCATGGCCTCACTGGTGGTGTTCGAGGACGGGCTGCCCCGCAAGAGCGACTACCGCCTCTACCGGATCCGCGAGGCGGCCGGCGACGGCCACTCCGACGACGTCGCGAGCATCGCCGAGGTGACCCGCCGACGGTTCCGGCGGCACCACGAGGAGCCGGCGGTGACCCCCGATGACACCGACGGCCCCGTCGACGACAGGGCCGAGCCCGACGACGCGGGGGCGGGCGGGTCCACCCCGACCCGCCGATTCGCCTACCCTCCCCAGCTCTTCGTGGTGGACGGCGGCCGACCCCAGGTGGAGGCCGCCGCCGAGGTCCTGTCCGAGCTCGGCGTCACCGACGTCCCGGTGATCGGGATCGCCAAGAGACTCGAGGAGATCTGGTTGCCCGGGGAGGAGTACGCGGTCATCTTCCCCCGGCACGGCGAGGGGCTGTTCCTCCTCCAGCGTCTGCGCGACGAGGCACACCGATTCGCGATCCGCGCGCACCGGGGGGCCAGGTCCAAGAGGATGACGACGTCGGTCCTCGACGAGGTGCCCGGTCTCGGGCCCGCACGACGGGCCGCACTTCTCGAGAAGTTCCCCACCGTGTCCGCTCTCCGGGCGGCCGGGATCGACGACCTCTGTGCGGTCCCCGGGATCGGCCCCGGGGTGGCGGCCGCGATCCGGGCCACCCTGGGATCCGGGGACCCGGCGGCGACACCGACGGCGGACGCGGCGGTGGACGCGGCGCCCGCCGACACACCGGGTCCGGACGGGTCCGGCGCCGGCGTGGGAGACTCGGACCGTGCGGTCGGCGATGGCGGAACGAGCGACTCGAGGTGAACCATGGACATGAACGATGAGAGCCGCGAACTCCTGCTCATCTGCGGGATGTCCGGTGCGGGCAAGGGCACGGCGTCGAAGGTGCTCGAGGAGTTCGGCTGGTACGTCGTGGACAACCTCCCGCTGAAGTTCATCGGAGAACTGGTGGATCGGCTCGGCGAGACGGAGGAGGAACCCCGGAGGTTCGCGATCGTGGCGGACGTCCGCAGCCTGGGGTTCGACGAGCACATCGGCGAACTGCTGGGGCGCTTCGACGGACGCCCGCAGGCGAGGATCCTGTTCCTGGACGCCTCCGACGAAGCCCTGGTCAAACGCTTCAACAACGTCAGGCGGTCCCACCCCCTTCAGTCGGGTGACGGCCTGATCGACGGTATCCAGCGGGAACGCAAGGTGCTGGAGGGGATCCGCGGCCGCGCCGACGTCGTGGTCGACACCACCGCGCTGAGCGTCCACGACCTGCGGCACCGGCTCGAGAAGCCGTTCGGTGACCTGGGGTTCGACTTCCACCTCACCGTCGAGTCCTTCGGCTTCAAGTACGGGGTACCGGTGGATGTGGACATGCTGCTCGACATGCGGTTCCTGCCCAACCCGCACTGGATCCCGGAGTTGCAGGCGCACACCGGACGCGAGAAGCCCGTCCAGGACTACGTGCTGGCGGACGAGTCCATCGAGGAGTATCTCCGCGCCGCGGTGACGATGATCGGTCTCGCGATGACCGGGTACCGGCGTGAGGGCAAGCGGTACATGACCATCGCGGTCGGGTGCACCGGCGGTAAACACCGGAGCGTGGCGATCTCCGAGTCACTGGCCGGGCGGCTCGCCGGCCTCGACTCCGTCGACGTCCACGTCCGGCACCGTGACCTCGGACGAGAGTGATCGCATGACCGACCAGGCCACGGTCGACGGATCCGACCGGATGGGATCACTCGTCGCCCTCGGCGGAGGACACGGGTTGTCGGCGACCCTGCGCGCCGGACGGATGGTGGCCGACCACGTGACCGCGGTGGTGACCGTCGCCGACGACGGCGGTTCCTCCGGGCGTCTCCGGCGCGAACTCGACATCCTGCCCCCCGGAGACCTCCGGATGGCACTGTGCGCACTCGCCGACGACGACGAGCACGAGCAGCTGACCAGCCTGTTCCAGCACCGCTACGGCGGAACCGGGGCTCTGGCGGGCCACGCCGTGGGAAACCTCGTCTACGCGGGATTCTGGGAACTCCTCGGCGATCCCGTCAAGGCGCTCGACGCCGTCGGGTCGATGCTCGGGGTGACCGGGCGCGTGCTCCCCATGTCTCCGGTCGCCCTCGACATCGCCGCGGAGGTCGTCGGCCTGGAAGCCGACCCCCGGGTCGTGCGCACGATCATCGGCCAGGTCGCGGTGGCGACCACCCCCGGCAGCGTGCGGCGGGTACGCCTCATCCCCGCCGACCCGCCCGTGGCGGAGGGCGTCGTCGAGGCCATCGAGGCCGCGGACATGGTCGTCCTGGGGCCGGGATCGTGGTTCACGAGCGTCATCCCGAACGTGCTGGTGCCCGAGATCGCGTCCGCCCTGGCCCGCACGGCCGCGACCCGGGCGCTCGTCCTCAACCTGGCGCCGCAGCACGGGGAGACCGCCGGGTTCTCCGCCGAACAGCACCTCCACGTCCTGCGCCAACATGCGCCCAAGGTCGACGTCGACGTCGTCCTGGTGGACCCGCGGATGCCGCTCAGCGGGACCGAGCGCGAGCACCTCGACCGCGCCGCGGCGGGCCTCGGCGCGCGGGTCATGGTGGCGGACATCGCCAGGACGGCACCGGATGGGACGATGAGACCCGTACACGACCCCGCACTGCTCGCCCGGGCGCTCGCCGCCACGGTGACGGCGGGGGCCGATGAATGACCGGAGAACGAAGGAGCAGGGCGTGTCACTGACCGCACAGGTCAAGTCCGAACTGGTGAGGGTCCCGGTGGGCAACTCCGAGACCAGGAAGGCGGAGATCGCCTCGCTCCTGCGGTTCGCGGGCACCCTCCAGGTCCTCTCGGGACGCCTCGTGATCGAGGCGGAGGTCGATTCGGGCGAGATCGCCGACCGACTGTCCGGGGAACTGGACTCGCTGTTCTCGGTCCCCTGCGAGATCCACCCGATCGGGGGATCCGGCGGCAAGCCGGCCCGGAAGTTCGTTCTGCGGGTGATCGACCGCGGCGCGGACCTGACCCGCCAGCTCGGCCTGGTCGACACCGCCGGTCGCACGGTCCGGGGGTTGCCCGCCGCGGTGGTCGGCGGATCCGTCGCGGCCGCGGAGGCGTC
>NZ_JAALEE010000159.1:0-4323 GCF_014145265.1 Dietzia sp. CW19
GTCGAGCTTGTTGAGCTTGCGCTCGATCCGGTTGGCGCACGAGGCGCAGGTCATTCCCTCGATCTGGAGGTCGACGAAAGTCGTCGCCGGCTCACCGGTGAGGCTGCCGGCAGTGCTGGTGTCGGTGCGGCTCATCGTGGCCACCTCATTCCGCGGCGTCGAGTGTGTACCCGGCCTCGTCCACGGCGGCGCGGACGAGGGCGGGGTCGACGGGATCGGGGGCGACGACGACGAGGCGGCCCGACTCCAGGTCGACCTCCACATCGGTGACGCCGGGGATCTCCGAGACCTCCTCCTTCACGGAGGCGACGCAGTGGCCGCAGGTCATTCCGGAGACGGTGAAGGTGGCGGTGTCGGACATGGGGTTCTCCTCTGATGGTTGCAGACGGGTGGAGGGCGGCTCGGTGGAGCGGACTACGACTTGACCAGGCGCGCGATGGCCGCATTGGCCTCGGCGAGCTTGGCCTGCGCCTCCGGGCCACCGTGCTCGATCGCGCCGGCCACGCAGTGGCCCAGGTGCTCCTCGAGCAGGTTGAGCGAGAGCGACTGCAGCGCCCGGGTCATGGCGGAGACCTGCGTGAGGATGTCGATGCAGTACTTGTCCTCCTCGACCATCTTCTGCAGACCGCGGGCCTGACCCTCGATGCGGCGCAGCCGCTTGAGGTGGTCGTCCTTGTTCGGGGTGTATCCGTGCTCGGCCATGCGAGATACGGTACCCCCCTAGGGTACCTATTTCAAGGCGCGCGACGCCCCGAACCCCGGGACGCCCGCGGCTCAGGCCTGGCGGTCGGGCTTCAGGCCGTGTTCGATACCCCAGGCCACCGCCTGGGCACGCGTGGTCACACCCATTTTCCGGTAGGCAGCACGGATGTAGGTCTTGACCGTGTTCGCCGACAGGTAGCACCGGTCGGCGATGTCATGATTCGACATACCCTGCACGATCAGGCCCACCATCTCGGCTTCGCGGGCGGAGAGGCCGGCCTCCTTGGCGGGCCAGTCGTTGGCCCCCGTGGCGGACAACCCCGGCCCCACCATCGTCACGATGCGACCCGCCGCGATCTCCTCAATCCCCCGGACCAGATCCGGAGCGGACAGGGACTTGGAGAGGAAACCGTTCGCCCCCAACGCCAGACTGTCCTCGACAGCAGCGCGGTCAGCGGCGAAGGAGTAGACCGCGACCGCAGCGATCGACGGGTCCTGACATAGCGCAGCCAGGCGGGCGTGCTTCCCCACCGGTGCGGCGAACGTGTCGTACAGGGCCACGTCCACCGGAGCCGCCCCCTTGGAGACCGTGCGCTTCTCCACGACCTCGATGCGGTCGGCGTACTCCGAGAGTATGGCGTTCACCCCGGCTACGACGACGAGGTAGTCGTTGATCACAGTCACCCTGACCGGCATGGACAGACCTTAGCAACGAACCCTCGGATGCCCCGATACGGCGATCACACCCCTGGGGGTGTAGTCCGCCCGCTTTCATACAACGGATGATGGGACGTTGTTCCGCGCACGGTCTTTCGACTCGTCGCCGACCCGGGAAGTGGGATGATCATTTGGCTGAGGCCGCCTCGACCGCAGTGGACGATCGATGGGCATGGGCTGACCGCGGCAACTGCGTCGGCCACCAGGACCTGTTCTACAACGACGACCACGACCTCAAGGGCACGAGGCGGAAGAACGAGGAACTCGCCAAGCAGCTCTGCCGGCAGTGCCCGGTGCTCGACCAGTGCCGTCGGTACGCCATCGAGGAGCGGGAGCTCTACGGCGTCTGGGGCGGCATGACCGAGCTGGAACGACACAAGGCGGCGGGCCGGTTGCGCACCGGCTGACCTGCGGCCCGCAACGCCGACTTCAGCGGACGCGAGCCACCGCGAAGCCATCCCAGCCCTTGGCGCCCACCGTCTGCAGGGCGGTCGCGTCCAGTCGCGGATGACCGCCGAGCAGCGTCAGCACCTCGCGGCTGCCGAGCACCCCGGGATCGTCGGAGCCCGCGTCCGCGACCGCGCCGTGGCGCACGACGTTGTCCACTACGATCACGCTGCCCGGGCGGGTCAACTGCAACGCGAGCTCGACGTAGCCCGGATTGCCGGGCTTGTCGGCGTCGATGGACACCATGTCGAACGGCTCGGTACCCGTGTCGATCAGCGCCCGCGCCGACTCCGAGGCCGGGCCCACGAGTACCTCCACGCGATCGGCCACCCCGGCCCGTCTGAAGTTTGCGCGCGCCACCTCGGCATGCCGCGGGTCGATCTCCAAAGTGACCACCTCGCCGTCGTCCCCCAGGGCGCGGGCGACGCTGGCCGCGCTGTACCCGCCGAGAGTCCCGAACTCCAGGACGCGGCGCGCGCCGATCATCCGGCAGAGCAGCGCGAGGAACCGCGCCTGGGCGGCGGAGACCTCGATCGGGGGCAGGTCCGCCGCCGCGGTGGCCTCACGCACATCCCGCAACACCTGGTCCTCGAGCCCCATCGCCTCGTCGAGGAATGCGTCGACCTCCGCCCATCCGGGCTCATGGTCAGTGGTGTCGGGCGTGGCGGGCGGGTGCTCGGTCATGGCTACGACGGTAGCTCCGGGAGGGTGCCCGACCCACGCGAGAGGGCGGCGACTTAGACTCCGCTCATCAGTGATTCACGACACATTAAGTCCGGGGGGACCGTGTTACTTCGTCGAACCGCGCTGCGCGCTGCCGCACTCGCCACCGCTCTGGCGACCACCATCGGGGGCGGGGCCGCGCTCGCCCCGGTCGCCGCAGCCCAGGGCTCGTCCAACGACCCTGCTCCCGCGTTCTATCAACCGCCCGCCCAGCTGCCCGCAGGCGCGGGAGCACTCGTCAAGACCGAGTCGTTCCCACTCGCCGGCGCCATCCCACCGATCCCCGGGGCGGAGTTCGTCTCGGACGGCGCGGGCCCGATCTCGACCGATGCCCAGCGCATCATGTACACCTCCGCGGGGTCGAGAAACCAGCCAATCGCCGTGACGGGGACGTACCTCCAGCCCCGCGCGCCGTGGACCGGCCCGGGGACGCGGCCGCTCGCAGTGCTCGCACCGGGCACCCAGGGTCAGGCCGACCACTGCGCGCCGTCGAAGACCTTCCAGAACCTGGCCACCGTCCGCACGGACCCGCCCGGTGTGGGCTTCGGCTACGAGATCATCCAGGCCTACGCGTTGCTGGCCCGCGGCTACGCGGTCGCGATGACCGACTACGAGGGGCTGGGCACGCCCGGCATCCACCCGTACGTCCACCGCGAGTCCTCGGCCCGTGCCGTGTTGGACATCGCCCGTGCCGCGCCGCGGATCCCTGGTGCGGACATCGGACCCTCGCCGCGCACCGTGTTCTCCGGGTACTCGCAGGGCGGCGGCGCTGTGGCCGCAGCCGCCGAACTGCATCCGCGGTACGCGGCCGAGGTGAACCTCGTCGGCACCGCCGCCGGATCGCCGCCCGCCGACCTCCTGGCCACTCTCGAGAGGGCAGACGGGTCGGCGATCGCCGGCGTGATCGGGTACTCGCTCAACAGTCTGGTCGACGCCTACCCGGAGATGGACCCGCTCCTCGACGCCTATCTCAACGACCACGGCCGGGCGATGCTCGCCGCCACCTCCGACCAGTGCATCGGCGAGACCGCCATCCAGTTCTTCCAGCAGCGCACCAACAACTTCACGCGGTCCGGCCAGTCCGCCGGGGAGATCGCCGGGCAGGATCCGGCCATCATGGACTACCTGGAGCGCCAACGCATCGGCCGCCTGTCGCCCACCACGCCGGTGCGGATCCTGTCCCCCGTGAACGACGACGTGGTGCCCGGTCACCAGTCACAGCGACTCGGCCGCGACTGGTGCGCGCAGGGTGCGGCCGTCGAGATGGTGATCGACCACACCCCGCCGGTGGCCACCGGGCTGGTCATCAATCACGCGGTGCCGATGCTCTCCGGCCTCGGAGGGACGGTGCAGTACCTGGCCGACCGGATCGACGGCCTGCCGGCCCCGGTCAACTGCGGGACGTACTGAGTCGACGACCCCCGCGCGTCGCGACGAGCGTTCCGCTGCATCGAAAAGAGCGTTCCGAACACATCCGCCGAGTAGCAGGTGTTCGGAACGCTCTTTTCGATGGGGAGCGCCTGCCGATGGGGAGCGCCGGGAAGGCGCGGGGGAACGCCGGGGCACAAGGGGCAGGTGCGGGCCTCGGACCCCAGTCTCGCAAGTAGATTGCGCAAGCAGCTTGTAGAATCGCCCGGGTGACCGACCAGACCCACCCTGCGGCCAGCCCAGACCCCACCGACCCGGCCGCGCTCGCCGCCGACCTGCGCGAGGCGCTGCGCCCGCTGTGGCGGC
>NZ_JAALEE010000160.1:0-8705 GCF_014145265.1 Dietzia sp. CW19
TGACGGCCACCCCGTCGGCGGTGACCACCTGGCCGGAGGCGAGGGCCGCCTCGAGCTCGGCGAGCCGGTCGGGGAACCGCCGGCGCAACTCCTCGGGGATGCTGCGGGGCCCCCGACCGGGGTCGGCGAGCCGGATCCGGACCGGGTCCACGCCGTCACGCAAGGGCAGTGGCCTGCGCGGTCGTCCGGACTTCGCCATAGGCAGAGCCTAGTCGTTGGGCTACACTCACTTTTCGCCCCAGGCACCTCATGCGTCACTCGCGCGCCAGCTGCCCCCTTCACCCCAGGAGCACCCATGATCGACGCCGTTGTCGACTTCTTCCTCTTCGGTCCCGGCCGCGCCTTCCTCCCGGCGTTCCAGGGCAGCTTCAACATGGCGTACCCGCCCAACGCCCCCTTCCCCGACGAGTTCTGAGAACGCCTCCACGAACCACCCGCGGCGGTATCCTCGGGCGTATGGCTTCACTCGAGAATTCCGTGGTCGTCGGCATCGACGGTTCAGCAGCCTCGACCGGCGCCGTCGCGTACGCCGCCAACACCGCCGCCACCCGGCGGGTCCCGCTCGTGCTGGTGACCAGCTACACGATGCCGGCCGCCATGTTCGCCGAGGGCATGGTCCCGCCCCAACCCGTCTACGACGAGTTGGAGAAGGAGTGCCAGCCGATCGTGGAGCAGGCCAGGGCCACCGCCCTCAAGGTCGCCCCGGACATCGAGGTCTCGCACGCGATCGTCGAGGGCAACCCCTCGCAGGTCCTGATCGACTACTCCCGCAAGGCCAAGATGATCGTCCTGGGCTCGCGCGGACTGGGCGGGATCAAGGGGATGGTCCTCGGTTCGGTCTCGGCCTCGGTGGCCAGCCACGCGTTCTGCCCGGTCGTGGTGACCCGCGAGGACACCGACGACCTCGACCGCTCGGGCCCGGTCGTGGTGGGGGTCGACGGTTCCGAGGTCAGCACCAAGGCCACCGCGTGGGCCTTCGCCGAGGCCTCAGCCCGCGACGCCACCCTGATCGCGGTGCACACCTGGATGGACCCGCAGGTCCAGGCCGCCGCCGCGGGGATCGCGCTGACCGACGAGGACTGGAAGCAGCTCGAGGAACAGCAGCTCGAGGTCCTGTCCGAGCGGCTCGCCGGCTTCTCCGACCGCTACCCCGACGTGCGGATCGAGCGGGTCGTCACCCGCGATCGTGCGGTCCGTGCACTCGTGGAGCAGGCCGAGAAGGCCCAGCTCGTCGTCGTCGGGTCCCACGGGCGGGGCGGATTCACCGGCATGGTCCTCGGCTCGACCAGTCGGGCGCTCCTGCAGGCCTCGCCCTGCCCGGTGATGGTCGTGCGCCCGGAGTCGCACTCGTGAGCGCCGGGGAGGACATCCGGGTGCAGCGCAATGCCGCCGCCGGCCGGTTCGAGATCGTGGTCGACGACGTCGTGGCGGGTTTCGCCGACTACAGCGACGCCGACGGCGTCAGGACCTTCCCGCACACCGTGGTGGACAAGGAATTCGGCGGCCGCGGCCTGGCCGGGCGGATGATCGGCGAGGCCCTCGCGGTCACCCGCGACGAGGGCCTGCGGGTGCGGCCCGCCTGCGAGTTCGTCGAGCGCTACGTCCAGAAGAACCCGGACTCGGCGGACCTCGCCTGAGAGCCACTGCTCACATGACACCTGAGGTGCAGGTGAGTAACGAATAAGCGACGATTAACCCCACACACGGCCCGACCGGAGGCGTTCGGGGCGCAAGCGTGTTCTGCTGTGGGTGCGGCTCGCACTCGGGCCGAGAAACTCTCGGGAAAGGACTACATCATGGGGACAATCATCGCCTGGATCATCATCGGCGGACTCGCCGGTTGGATCGCCTCCAAGATCATGAAGCGTGACGCCCAGATGGGCATCCTCGCCAACATCGCCGCCGGCATCGTCGGCGCGTTCATCGTCGGCTGGCTCGTCTCGTTCCTTACCGGCGGCAGCGAGGAAGGCGTTATGCCGGCGGCCTTCTCCATTCCCGGCGTCCTCGCCGCTATCGTCGGTGCCTGCCTCGTGATCTGGCTCGTCAGCCTCGTCAGTGGTCGCAGCAACCGCGGCACCCGCGTCTGATCAGGTCAGACCAGAACGTGCCGGACGGCCCGGCCCCGATCCATCGGGGCCGGGCCGTCCGCATTTCGACGCGAGCGCCCGACAATTCCGGCATCACTCCGATAGGCCGATAGTCTGTCCCCTGTGACGAGCGCACGGTCGACCAAACCCGGACCGCGGGAGCGGCTCCTGGCCACGTCGACCCGCCTGTTCTCCACGGACGGGATCCGCGCGGTGGGGATCGACCGGATCCTCAGGGAATCCAAGGTCGCCAAGGCCAGCCTCTACAACACCTACGGTTCCAAGGACGAGCTCGTCGTGGCGTACCTGCGGGCCATGGCCGAACGCGACCGCGACCTGTGGCAGCGACGCGCCGACGCCGCGCCGGACTCGCGCGGACGCATCCTCGCCTTGTTCGACATCGTCCGTGAGCGCGTGGAGCCCGCGACCCCCGGCTCGTGCCACCTCGCCGCAGCCATCGAGTTCCCCCGCCCCTGCACGGCCGGCGAGCACGCCATCCGGGCGGCGGTGTCCGACCAGCGGGCCTGGGTCGCCTCGACCCTCCGGTCCGAGCTCGCCGGCATGGGGCTCGAGGACCCCGACAACATCGCCGACCTGGCGGACCGGTTGGCGATCCTCCACGATGGTTCCGTCACCGCCGCCATGCTCGGTGAGGTCGAGACCTCGGCGATGACGGCACGGAGCATGGCCGAGCTCATCCTGGGGATGGTCACGGAACCCTCGTGACGCGCGCGGCGGGTGTGGTGGGCGAGGTGCTGGTGACGCTCGGCGTCGTACTGGCACTCTTCGTCGTCTACCAGGTGTGGTGGACCGACCTGGGCGCGGCGCGCGCCCAGTCCGCCGCCGACGCCGAACTGGACCAGCGGTGGGGTGGACAAGACAACCCGCGGGGTCGCGGTACGGGCGTCGACGACGGGGACCCGGGGCTCTCCGGACTCGCCGACGGCACCGCGTTCGCCCGTCTGTACATCCCCGCGTTCGGCTCGGACTACCGGTTCGCGGTGGTGTCCGGGACCAGCGACGCGGCGCTGGAGACCGGGCCCGGGCACTACACGGAGACCCAGGGTCCGGGGGAGCCTGGCAACTTCGCCGTCGCCGGGCACCGGGTGGGCCGGGGATCGCCGTTCAACGACCTGGACGCCCTGCGCTCGTGCGACGCCCTGGTGTACGCCACGGCGGACCGGTGGCTGGTCTACCGCGTACTGCCCGTGGACGCCCCCGACCGCGCCTCGGCCCGCGCCCGGGCCGCCGAATGCCTACCCACGGACCTCGCCGACCGCGCGACGTCCGGCATGTACGAGGGACTGTCCGGTGTCTCGGTGGTCCGCCCGGAGGACGTGTGGGTGATCGACGCGGTACCCGGACGCGCCGAGCCCGCCTCCCCCGACCTGCTGCCCCTGGCCACGCTCACCACGTGCCATCCGCAGTATTCGGCGGCGGAACGGCTCGTGGTGCACGCGGTACTCGAACGAAGCGAGGCGCGGGTACCCGGCGAACTCCCCGCCGAGCTGGGGGGTCGGTGATGTACGCCTGGCTCTACCGGAGGCTCCCCGGGCCCACGCCGGTGCGGATCGTGCTGGTCGTCGTCCTGATCGCGGCGGTGTTCCTGTTGCTGATGGAGGTGGTGTTCCCCGCGGTCGAGGCGCTCATGCCGTACTCCCACGTGGCGGTCGACCCGGTCGGGGCCTCGCCGCCCGCCCCCTGAGCACGTCGGCCCCCTGACTCAGTCGGCCACCCGGGGTGCGACGAGCTCGGCCACCCGCTGGACCTTGACCGACTGTTCCTGCGTGGACTGCACCGCCAGGACCTGTGTCCCGCGGGCCAGGACCACCAGGGCGCCCCCCGGGCCGCCGGTGCGGCCACCGGTCCACCCGCCCTCGACGTCCGAGCGCTCCGACTCGCCGACCGGCGCCGAGCCGTCCACCAACTCGGTGGCCCGCTCCTCCGACTCGACCGAGTACACGGTGGTCGTGAGCTGGACTGCCCCGTCGGCGCTGTAGAAGAAGCAGGCGGCGGGGTCGACGCGGTCGTCGATCCGCACGTCGGTGGCCAGCTCGCCGTTGAGCCTCGACGCCTCGTCGACCGACAGGTACGGGCACTCCGCACTGGTCACCGGCTCGACCTGCGGGATCTCCGGCTCGCTGGTCTCCGGCGGCGCGGTCCGGATCGTCCCCATCTCCGGCGCCGGCTCGGTGTCCCCGCCGCACCCCGCCATCACGCCGAGCAGGACGACGGACAGGGGTGCGAGAAGGGTCGTGGCGGCGATACGCATGATGACCAGGATAGGACCCGACCCGCTGGGTAAGGTCATCACCACCGAACTGAGAGACCGACACTCATCGACCACCGACGGGGAGGCGCCCACATGACCGGCCCACCCACGCAGGCGCAGGGCGCCGACCGCACCGAGCATCGCCGGCGCGAGCTGCGCGAGACCATCTCCTCGGTCGCGTTGGACCTGGCCCTCGAGCGGGGGCTCGACGCCGTGACGGTGGACCAGATCGCCAAGGCCGCCAACGTGTCCCGTCGGACGTTCTTCAACTACTTCCCCTCCAAGGCCGCCGCGTGCATCCCGGACGCCTTCCCCCCGGACCGCGACGCGGTGCACCTGTTCCTCACCGACCGGTCCGTGTCCACGCTGACCGCGCTCACCCGCCTGCTGTGGCTGCAGGTCGCGATGGCCCGGCAGGAGACCCCTCTGTTCAACCGGTTCCACGACATGTGGCGGCGGGAACCGGGGATCCGGACCGAGGTGTACGCGATCCTGTCCCGGACGGAGGAGGAGCTGGCCGCCCTGGTGGCCCGCCGGGAGGGCAGGGATCCCGGGTCCGTCGAGGCCGCGACGGTGGCGGCGGCGTCCATCGCGATCGTGCGGGTGGCGGTCGAGCAGTGGCGCACCGACGAGTCGCCGACCCTCCTGGAGGACCGGATCCGCGAGTCGTTCGACGCCGTCATCAGGGCGACCGAGATCCTCCCCGGCGACGCCTGACCCGTCCGGGCGGGCGTCCGCGGAGCGGTCGGGATCAGGGATCGGACGCCGACGTCGTAGGATCGGCCCATGCGATCGCAGCGACCCCGTCCCGGAACCGGGGGACGAATCGCCCGGGGGTTCGTGGCGTCGGCGGCGATGGTGGCCGTGTCGGGGTGCTCCGCGCTCGGCTTCTCCGACGCCGGCGAGACTGGTCCACCCCGGATCTCGCCGGAACCCCGGCCCGACATCGCCGCGGCGATGGTGGAGGGTCGTCCCGATCCCGACGTGCGGTTGAACGCGTGTGAACTCCTCGACCTGACGCCCGCCGAACTGATCGAGCTCACCGACGCCGACATGCCCGAGGTCGAGCCCATCGGCTCCGGCGATCTGGGCCTGATGTGCACATACGGCGGTCCGGGATCGCCCGAGTTGTACGAGATGCAGCAGGCGGAGGCGGACGCCGAGGCAGAAGCGGAAGACGGGGCCGAGGCGGAAGACGGGTCGGAGACGGGAACAGGCACGGCGACAGGGACGACGGCGACCGGGACTGCCGACCCCGGGGACGGGACGGGCGAGGAGCCCGAGTCCGTGGCGGGGGCCGACACCACCACGGAGGTCAAGCCCATGCCCACGACCTCGCCCACGACCACCCGGACCACCACCGGTGAGCGGGACGAGATCCCCGACACCTTCGCGGCCGGGGTGGTCAAGCCACGTGGGGGCCCCCAGGCCGCGCTGCGCGGCCAGTCCGCGATGTTGGGGGTGCGGTACGCGTGTTCGGAGATCCGCGGAGCCGACGGGGCGTCGATCGAGGATGCACCCCCGGCCGCTCCCGAGGCGCCCGCCCCGGTCCGACCCGAACTCGATACCGCGTACATCGACTGCGTGGCGGCCCCGGCCGGCGGGGGCGTCGAGGTCCACACGATCCTCATCGCGGACAACGACCTGTGGCACATCACGTTGATCAGCCCGGAGACGCCGCGTTCGCCCGATGCCGAGGCACGGGCACTGGAGGGCCTGCGCAGGGTCGCCGAGCACATCCTCGACTGAACCCGGGCCGCCCGGCGCGGAAATGGGGAACGACGCCGGAGCCCCTCAGCATCCGACGCCGTTCCCTCCTGCGGACTGCGCATCGCGCCTTCCGGAATCCACGCTCGCCTCGGAAGGCGGCGGGCCGACACCCCCCCAGGTGCCCCGGTATTCATACCGGCCCCTCGTCGTGAAGTAACAGCCCCTCGTCCGCACTTCACCTCGCCACCGCACCCCCCGGCCGGTGACTGGAAGAACTCTATGTTGCACCCGTGGCGCAGGCAAGGCCATGATCTGCGGTTCTTCTGTTGACTTTGGGTCAATAAACGGAGTCGGAGTATCTACCAGCGGTTCTGCGAGCGCCGTTACCAATGAACATTGGAACTGTCGCCCGGCGCCCCGGGGGCCGCACGGATCGGACCCGTGGAGCCCGCCCGGCGCAACGGGTACCCAGCCGCCCGCGGTCCGAGGTACTGTTACTGATGTTGCCTGTGTGGCGCATGTGATTTGAGTGAGTCGTGGCCCGACTCCACCCGCCCGAACCATCACCGCCGCCCGCCTGCCCGCGGCCGAAGGAGAAACGATGTCCCGCCGATCCCGCTTCCTCGCGACCCTCCTGGTCACGACCGGCCTCGTCGTCGGCCTGGCCCCCGCCGCGTCAGCGCAGTCCGTCGCCTTCCCCGGCCTGGAGTCGGCGCCCCTCCCCCAGCTGCCCGGGCTGGCCTCTCAACCGGTCCTCACGATCCCCGTGCCGGCTCCGCCGCGCCCCGCCGTGGAGCCGGTGGCGTCGGTCTACCCCACCCGCGACGAGACCGTGGGAGTGGCGCAGCCCGTCATGATCCGCTTCGACCGCCCCGTCGCCGACCGCGCCCGGGCGGAGGCCTCCGTGGGGATCCGCACGGCGCCGGCCGTCCAGGGCAGGTTCTACTGGGTCGGCGATTCGGAACTCCGCTGGCGGCCGCACGAGTTCTGGCCCGCGGGCACCTCGGTCACCGTGTGGGCCGGCGGGCGGGAGAACGTCTTCCGCACCGGCGACGCCGTCGTCTCGACCTACGACGACGCCACCCACCTGGTCACCGTCACCCGCAACGGGCAGATCGTCCGGACGATGCGGGCCTCCGCGGGGCGGGACGCCTACCCCACCCACAACGGGATCTACTACAACGGCTGGCGCGCCCGCGAGGTCCGGATGGACTCCTCCACCTGGGGGCTGTCCAGGACGGCGGGCGGATACGACACGACCGTCGAGAACGGGGTGCGCCTGAGCTACGACGGCATCTTCATCCACTCCGCCCCGTGGTCGGTCGCCGACCAGGGCGTCCGCAACGTCTCCCACGGCTGCATCAACCTCAGCCCCGAGGACGCGGCCTGGTACTACGACAACACCCGCAACGGCGATCCGTTCATCGTGGTGGGCGGCCCGGGACGGCAGTTCGGCGAGTTCGACGGCCAGGGGGACTGGAACTACTGAGCCGGCTGCCGGGCCGACCCCCGCGGGTCGGGGTGAAACACAATCGATATGGCGCACGACACCCTAAGAGAGTCCTCCGCCTAGTCTGAGAGGTACCCCTCGTCTCCGTCGTCCCCAGGAGTAGCAATGACCCGTTCGCCCCGGATCCCGGTCCTCGCATCGATCTTCGCCGCGGCCGCCCTCGTCCTGGGGCTCGCCCCGGCGGCGAACGCGCAGTCCGTGATGCCCCCGAGCCCGCCCGGCATCCCCCAGTTGGAGAACGCGCCGCTGCCCACCCCGCTCATCCCGGGTGTCGGGGCGATGCCGGTCCTCACCTACCCGGTGATCGGTCCCGACCGACCCGCGCCCGAGTACGGAGACGTCAACGTCTTCCCCACGCAGAACGAGATCGTCGGCGTGGCGCAGCCGGTCATGTTCTTCTTCGACCGGCCCATCGCGGACCGGGCCCGCGCGGAGGCCACGCTCGGCATCCGTACCGAGCCCCCGGTGGCGGGCAAGTTCTACTGGGTCAACAACTCCGAGGTGCGGTGGCGCCCGCACTCCTTCTGGCCGGTCAACACCTCGGTCACCGTCTGGGCCGGCGGCAAGCGGCAGCAGGCCTTCCGCACGGGTGACGCGCTGATCGCGGAATACGACGACCGCACCAAGCACATCACCGTGACGCGAAACGGCCAGCACGTGCGCACCATGCGGGCGTCGGCGGGGATGCGCGGCTGGGAGACCTACAACGGCGTCTACTACACGGGTCAGCGCGGCCGGAACGTGCGGATGAACTCCGAGGCCTTCGGGCTGCGGATCGAGGACGGCGGGTACGACTCGATCATCAACGACGCCGTCCGCCTGAGCTACGACGGCATCTACATCCACTCCGCCCCGTGGTCGATCGCCGACCAGGGCGTCCGCAACGTCTCCCACGGCTGCATCAACGTCAGCCCCGAGGACGCACGCTGGTACTACGAGAACTCGCGCAACGGCGACCCGTTCATCGTCAAGAACGGACCCGGTCGGCAGTTCGGCGCCTTCGACGGCCAGGGCGACTGGAACTACTGACGCGGGACGCCCGGCCTACCTCGGTGGCACGGGCGCGAGCACGCCGACGATGCCGTCCGCGGGCACGCACCGCGGCGGAGCGGACGCGGCGCCGCCC